>JAOUKW010000280.1 GCA_029882335.1 Candidatus Heimdallarchaeota archaeon
ACAGTCAACAAGTCGGAGATCCGCGTTTTCCAAGTGGCGAATCTCGCAGTCACTTTTTTCTAGACCATTGAATGGAGGCTTGGAGATGATAAAAACATAACGGTCGCAATTGACAAATACCTAGTAATAGGATTGAAACTTATGACAGACGTAGAACCCAATAATTGTCCAAAATAAGTCGCAATTGACAAATACCTAGTAATAGGATTGAAACTTACCTCGTTTTTTTGAATGTGATTCGCTGATATGTATGTCGCAATTGACAAATACCTAGTAATAGGATTGAAACTGCATTATCTCACATCCAAATCATAATACAACTCATAGGGTCGCAATTGACAAATACCTAGTAATAGGATTGAAACGAACTATTGAGGGTCGCAGAAATATTTAAAAGTTCGGTGTCGCAATTGACAAATACCTAGTAATAGGATTGAAACCACAATCTTGACATAGCCACATTGGATTCCCCGTAAAGTCGCAATTGACAAATACCTAGTAATAGGATTGAAACTATCTTTTAGCATCTTCGATACTTGAGGTAAAATACATAGTCGCAATTGACAAATACCTAGTAATAGGATTGAAACTTCTTGCCTCATCTCTTACTGCCTGATACTCCATCTCTTTGTCGCAATTGACAAATACCTAGTAATAGGATTGAAACAAAATTAAATTTATGAGTATTATCATAATCTTTCTAAGTCGCAATTGACAAATACCTAGTAATAGGATTGAAACATCAAATTTAGTATTAACAAATATCTTTAGACCCTCTTGATAGTCGCAATTGACAAATACCTAGTAATAGGATTGAAACTGAGAAATAACGATTTCATCTCTAGCCGATTCGATATGAGTCGCAATTGACAAATACCTAGTAATAGGATTGAAACATTGAAAAAATCACAAAGTCATATTCTTTAGTTTCATCAGTCGCAATTGACAAATACCTAGTAATAGGATTGAAACTGCCTCTATATCTGGTCTAACAGAAACTGTTAGAATGGCTAGTCGCAATTGACAAATACCTAGTAATAGGATTGAAACAGTATTTCCAAATATCATATAAGATAAACTCAAATCATGAGTCGCAATTGACAAATACCTAGTAATAGGATTGAAACGTTAATCTTTTCATACCAAAAATCCAATTTTCTGTTAATTGTCGCAATTGACAAATACCTAGTAATAGGATTGAAACTCAAGGGAAACAGACCACCAAGGTAGATCCATTAAACCTAGTCGCAATTGACAAATACCTAGTAATAGGATTGAAACTCTTAAAAATGGATCACCTCTGTTTCCAAGCTCAATTGAGTCGCAATTGACAAATACCTAGTAATAGGATTGAAACGTACTTCCGCTATTGTTTTTGATAAAAAAAGCTGGACTGGTCGCAATTGACAAATACCTAGTAATAGGATTGAAACCCTCAATTTTGGATATTCTAAATATCTTATCCCATCCGTCGCAATTGACAAATACCTAGTAATAGGATTGAAACTCCATGATAAATCATATTCTATTATAGTTTCTAATTGTCGCAATTGACAAATACCTAGTAATAGGATTGAAACTTAAATTTCAAACTAACAGAATAGTCTGTGCCACCCGTATAGTCACAATTGAGAAATACCTAGTAATCAGATTAAAACTTACCTCTAATCCGTCTGAAATCTTGATAATTAAAAGATGTGCCACAATTGATAAATTCATAATTATGAGCTTGTTCCATTTTCCTAGCCCGTGTCACATATCAGGTATACCATTTATCACAATTACCAAATTCCCAGAAATGGGACAGAGGTGTGAATCACTGTCGTATTCATCATTTCTTCCAATATTCACTCATTTATGAGTTGTTACAGGGTTGGGACTGACTTATTTTAAACCGATGGATTTGCATTTAATACAATATCAATTATTTACAGATAATAAAATTACAACACCAAGGAGTAAATCAATCGATGATGGAATTGAAGCGTAGATAATTGAGTTTGGGATAGTTTCATTTCTCAAATAATATATTCCTGTAGTGGCAGTTAAATTTCCAAAAATAATTGTTATCATAAAGATTATTGGATAAATCGAATACGGGGGAGTTACACCTGAGTAAAATAATAGTAATAAGGATAAACCAATGATTGAACCAGGTAACATTGAAATTATTCTTATGATGAATATAAATTTTAATTTTGAATAGATATCATTCTTAGAGATAAATTCCTCTATTAGTAATAATGACAAAATACCTAATAAAAATGAAGTGATATTGATTAAATACGGATTGACTGGACGAGATACATAGATCGCACTACCCGCAAGAGAGACACCTAGAAAACCGAGTATTATTGATACAGCACCTACGAATAGAATTAGAATATAACTACTCGGTTGTATCCAAATAGTTGCTAAGATAGTATCGAATGTAGTTGATGGTGGTTCTAGTGGTGGGGAAGTGATTTGATTTGGGAATTTAGCTAGACTTTGATCTGGAATTTGATCTTTGAGATGTTTTAGCTCTTGATTTTGGCCTTGATCTTTGAGATATTTTAGCTCTTGATCTAAATTTAGTTCTAGGTTTTGAGCTGGGGATTGATTTTGAGATCGTGCTTCATTGTCTAAATCAAGGCTTTTTTCTATTCTCTCATGATTTATAGTAGGTGTATCATTTGTTTCTATATTCGTAACCAATGGTTTTTGATTTATTTTAGATGTGATATAATTGGATTCTACAATTTGTCTGCCTTGATCTGATATTTGATACATGCCGTGGTCTATTTTTTCAATCAATGGCACTAGAATATTCAAATGGTGATATAAAGATCCTGGTTTTAGACCTGTATATTCAATTAACTCTTTATATGATCGATTACTATGATAAATAAATATAAGAAGCTCCTTGCGGATATTATTTTTTATTTTATTGTATAAGAGGAATTGATCTTTAATCTCATTCTCTTTTACAGAAATTTTCAATATTATTGCTCCTAATTATTTTTCTTTGCATATAATGCGATGAATACCATTGATAATATCGCAAATCCAGCTAACATCAAACCTAATCTGGTGGGAGAATTAATGCTGTTCATAAAATTTCTAAAAAGTGAGCTAAGATTCTCATCTGTTTGTAATAGTGAATCTGGGTCAACTCCAACAATTGGATCGTATATAATTAGGTCTCCTTGTATGGTGGAAATTGCAAATATGTTATCAAATCCAGTTGCTGTGATATTATAATTGACTCCATCAACTTCAACTATTGGTGCCCATTCAAAAAACATTGGTACATTATGATCTCCATCATTCATCCTATGTTCTTCATATTGAGAATGATGATCTTGTTGGTTCATATCATTATCTTCCCCATTCATGTGTCCTTCCATCATTCTTCCATGTTTTGTATCGATGGTATGGATCATGGCCAGTTTAGTATTGTTTAATTGAAAGTTATATGCTATTTCAAGGGACCATTTGAATCCATAAAATACATTATCTTTAAATTTACTCTCTATAAACATTTGAAATGTATTATCTAATTTTGAGTTTATGGTATAGATATTATTATTTAATTCTGGTTGGGTTAATGAATTTTCATCTAACTGGTAAGTTGAAACAATTACATCATCACTTGAATATCCGTCATTATTTAAATCTTCAAATTCCACTAGCTGTGTAAATGAGACGGTTACTTGGTTGCTATAATCATCTTGGCTCATTTCACCCTGCATATATTGTTGCATCTCCTCTGTTGGCCTTACACTAATTTCAATGGTAATTGCATTAGTAACAGATACTTCACCATAAATCTCCATGTTTTCTGTCATTCCATTCATATGACCGTCATCCATCATTCCCCCTCCCATATGGTTGTTGTCATTGTTTCTATCATCATTATGGCCTATACCTAATGATGTGCCCAGTAATAATATTATTACTCCACTTAGGATACTAGTTGTGAGACTTTTCATTATTCTCATAATTATAACACATCATTATTTATTAATTATTGAGCTAAAAATAAATTTGAGGTTTAGATTGATGCTCTTTACTTAAATCAAATAATGATCTCATTATATATTTGATTTAGGAAGGATATACTTCATATATTTGAATTTTCACAAGAATACAAATCAAACATCAACTGAAATTTGAGCTCAATATCTTTAAGTATTCATTGAGATTATAATATGTCAGCAAATGACAGGTGAAAAGTATTGATGATGAATAATATGCACGGATTTTGGAATTATTGGTATTTTGGATTAATAATCCTACTACTACTTGCGGTCATTGTAGCAAATGATGCAATGAGATTTGGAGAGAATGGGGCATTATGGGCATTCGTAACAATTATTATGCCTATGTTTGGAATATTTCTATATATTGTAATACGATCAACTTGGACAATTGGATCTAATAATAGACAATCACATTACAGTGGTTATAACTTAAAAGACCATCAACAAGAAATCAGAGAAGGTGAGTTAAAAACAAATCAAACTACATCTGAATATCAATATTGTACATCTTGTGGATTTAAGAATGCAGGTCAAGCTTCATTTTGTAACAATTGTGGTTTTAAAATTTTAAATTATACAAATTAAACACTGTAATTTTACTATAAATTAACATTTGAAAGCGATTTTACATTGATTATTATACAAAAAAGAGAAATAGTTTAACTGAATTAAAGTAAATATTTTATTGAAGATAGGTAGATCAAACTTATATCCAAAATAACAATTTGATTTGGATAACCCAACGATTGAATAAGGGTATGTTATTGTCACTTATAGATTTAATAGAGAGAAATTAACCAAGCATCATAAGTGGTCATTGATTGGATTTTTTGGCAAAGAATTTGACAATACTTGAATTATAATATAAGATCAAGCTTCCAACAATTCCAGAGAATATTGATGATACTAATATTGCAATTTTAGCCATCTCTATGTATAATTCATTCTCAAATGCAAGTGTAGATATGAAAATTGACATGGTAAAACCAATACCTGCTAAATATCCCACTCCAATGATATGAAACCAATTTAATTGAAAAGGTAGTTTGGTGATGCCTAATTTAACAGATAACCATACAAATAGAGTAATTCCTATTGTTTTTCCAAAGGCAAGACCCATTATAATTCCAATAGTTAATGGATCCAATAGATAGGTCGTAAAATTACTATCTATAACAATTCCAGAATTTGCAATTGCGAATATTGGCATGATGATGAAGGCAACTGGTTTGAGTAAAGCATGTTCCAAGCGTTGGAGTGGGGCTTCAACATCTTCACAAGCTTTTTCCAATGTCAAAAGTGTGTTTTGATAGAATTTTATGGATTTACCTTGAAGTACTTCGGTATCTTTGACGTGTTCGTTCAATCTACTAATTAGTCCATTGCTAATTGATTTAAATTCGTCAAAATTAATTTTAGTAGTTGCAGGAATTGTCATAGCTAGGATGATACCACTTAATGTGGCATGGATTCCAGACATGTACATAAAATACCAAAGAAACATGCCAATAAAGACGTATATCTTAGCTTTTCTGAT
>JAOUKW010000281.1 GCA_029882335.1 Candidatus Heimdallarchaeota archaeon
ACTGGTAAGTTGATTATTGGATAGCCTCAAATCTTTGAGATTAACCCGATTACCGATGGAGTCTGGAATTGAGGTTAACAGAGTATTCTCCGATAATCTTAGCGATTGAAGGTTGATGAGATTACCGATGGAGTCTGGTAGACTGGTAAGTTGATTGACTTCCAAGTATAATATTTCCAGGTTAACCAGATTACCGATGGAGTCTGGTAGACTGGTAAGTTGATTGACTTCCAAGTATAATATTTCCAGGTTAACCAGATTGCCGATGGAGTCTGGAATAGAGGTTAGCTGGTTTTCATACAGATACAACTCTCGTAGATTGATAAGATTACCAATGGAGTCAGGTAGACTGGTAAGTTGATTTTCGGATAGGCTTAAGTTTTTGAGATTGATAAGATTGCCAATTGCATCTGATAATTTTTCTATATAATTATTTTGGCAATCTAGAGTTTCTAATCCAATAAAATTATCAATGCTTTCTGAAATTGATGTATAATACATAGGGGCGGCACCAGAGGAACTCAAAACCAAGATTTTTAATTTATGCATCATGGAGCCATTTGCGACAAAATCTCCACTATCCGTCCAGACTTCTAATATTTCCAATTCCTGCAGTGATGCCAAACGTAGGTCTAATTCCTCGGTATTTAAGATCTTCAGATAATAAAACTTGCCATCTCTAACCTCAGAATCAAGAATTTCCATAGTCATCCCTCGTAATCTAAGTTCTCCATGTAGCTTTTGAATTGGGTCTATCATTTCTATCATAATATATATTGGCTAAGTATATAAACTACTAGGCGAATTTAAATGAATTGGGGTGAGTATGGAAATAACGTTATAATAGACCTTATTTTATGATTGGATTAAGTAATAAGTTTAATATATTTTTATTAGTGAATTAATAGATTCAACTATCCAAACAACAATTTTAATTTTTTATTTATAATATTAATTTTAAATTAATAGGTTTTCTTGGTAACGTTCAATTTTGCGACTACAATTGCTTCTTGTCTTTTTGTGATTTATTCCTCTATATTTTTGTATTTATAATCTTCTAAATCAATATTAGTTATCAATAATTTTCAATTAAATATAATTAACCAAAAATTTGTAATGCACAGTCAAGATACAAAACATTTGATAAATAATATTTGGCAATGTAAAATTATATTAAACGATATTCGAACAAAAATCAAAAAGCAAATATAGTATAATATCTATGTCAAGATACCATGTTAGAAGAATTACAAAAGAAAAAAATTGGTATGCTCTTTCAAGCTATGGATGCAGATAAAAATGGAGTAATTGATGAAAATGATTTCAAAAGATTAGGAGAGAATTTTTCATCAATACAGAAATCAGAAATGGATTTTAATGCAATGTTTATGGATGTTCATCAAACAATTACAACTCTTGCGGATACAAATAAAGATCAAAAAGTATCTGTTGATGAATTTTATACCTTTTGGGATAAAACGTTAGGTTCAAATGAAGGATATGGTAAATTTGTAACTGGTTTTGCTCAATCCTTCTTTAAAATACTTGACTCAAATAACGACTCAATGATTACTAAAGATGAATATGGAACATTCCTCAAAGCATTTGGAGCAGATAATTTTGATCCAACAACAACGTTTGAAGGATTGGCTGAAGGTAGTGAATATATTACTTCTGATAGATGGATGACTGTTATTGAGGAATTTTTCACTGAAACTGAACTTGGAAAACCTGGCAATTTATTATTTGGCCCAATGTAATAATGTATTGCTATAATAATTGAAAATTGGAACATAATTGAAATTTAATTAACTTATAAAATAATAGAAAATTAATGATTTTCGTTGGTTCTCATTTTATTCGATATTATGACTGATAATTAATTTTTAAAATTTCTTGATGTGCATCTATGTATTTTTCTCACCAATGCATTTTAACATATTTTCATCGATCTCATTTCCCCATTTAACCATCCCTCCTTCTAAATTACGTGCATTTTTGAATCCTTTTTTCACTAGTAATGTTGTAATGTTTTGGGATAATCCCTCACCCCAACACATTACTGCAATTTATCTTTTGGTAAATCTTTGAGATGTTTTTTAATTTTATGTACTTCAAAATGTAATGACCCATCGATATAACCATTATCCCTGCTCACTTGAATTCGAAAATCCAAAATAACAAGTTCTCCTTTATCCATTTTCTCTTTTGCTTCATGAATTGAAATATGTTCAAAATATTTTTTTCGTCTGAAAAACTCGACTATTGAATTTATTAACATTGAAGGAAAATATAAAAATAAATCAAATCCATATGATAATGTTAGATTGATTAAAGATGCTAGGTCTGAAGTAAGTGGTTCTCTATATATAAAATGGATGTCTATGTAAATTATGATAACTACATTACAAATAGGATTTTTTATTATTTCATCACAATCTCAGTATAGAATATCAGTGTGTTGAGAAGTATGTTAGATCTGTATATTAAATCACAATACAATAATATATTATGAACTCTGGAAATTATGAAATCCGAAAAATTGTTGTAAACTGATAATTTATCAATTATTTAAAAAAATACAATATTATTCATCTTCTAATGATAATTATCAAATATATCATAATTAAGTATAATTTAAATAGGATTTATCAAATAATGGTGGTTAATTGTACAAATTGCGGGAATAAGTATCCTGATGATAAGTATACAAAGTGTCATTATTGTGGCTCTGTACTTTTATCATCTGAGGAGAAGAAAAGGTTAGCCCAACAAATTCGCAATCAACGTCAGGTAACAGAGTCTATACCAAAAGAACCATTTGATTATTTATTTTTCTTGGTTTTAATAGTGATATCCTCGGCAATTTTGGGGATTTTCCTGCAGGATAATATGTTCATCAATATCACTATCTCTATTATACTTTCTTTTATTATAGTAGATAGATTCAGATAAATTGATATTGGTTTAATGTAGTCTGATGATTGTGCACCGCAAATTGAAGAATGGGCGTCTGAACATATAGAGCATATTATGAACATATTATTTTATTGAGTAGGTGGAGATTTCAACCCCTCCTCTACCTATATCTAATCTTCTTGGAGGTCTCTGCATTTATTTATCCCTTATATTAGCAATAATTGATAGACCTATCTATTTTTTCAAATAAATGGATGTGTAGTCTAAAATATGAGTATTAAGATATTAATTACCGGGGGGTCATCTGGAATTGGCGAGGCATTGGCAAAACGATTAGCTACTGCAAATAATCAGATTTATATTACAGGTAGATCTGAAAGTAAATTGCAAAAGATTAGCAATGAAATCAATGAGCAAAATGCAGAATGTTTCTATATGGCAGGTGATGTTGCATCAGCTGCAGATGTACATAGTATTTTTGCAGATGCGATTAGTAAAATGGGTGGTTTGGATGTATTGATTGCAAATGCAGGTACAGGTAGATTTGGATTAATCGAGGAGATGAGTGAGGAAGACTTTGATGTGCAATTTAATACCAATGTAAAAGGAGTATTTCTATTTATCAAAGAAGCCATCAAATTGATGAAGGAGAAAAATGCGGGACAGATTATTGTTACAAGTTCGAATTTAGGTTTACGTGTACGATCTCAATGTGCCCTGTATTGTGCCACTAAATTTGCGATTCAAGGTATGGTAGGAAGTATTCGAGAAGAATTAGAGGATACCAAAGTAAAAGTGGCTATTATTAATCCAGGTGCAGTAGATACACCTTGGTTTGCAAATTCTCCCAAAGACAAAGCTACCATGTTAGATGTGGAAGAAGTAGTTGATGCATTGATGTTGATAATTAATCAGGGTCCTCGATCCAATATCGATCATATCCATCTGGTACCTGCAAAGACCTGGTAAGATTTGTATTGACAAATGATTATGATAAAATAGTATTATGAATGAGAAGAAAGGATGGAATGAGGGGGAAAGATTCCTTGGTTGGTTCCATGGTTGGTTCCATGGTTGGTTCCATGGTTGGTTCCATGGTTGGTTCCATGATTGGTTCCATGATTGGTTCCATGTTGGTTCCATGTTGGTTACTGATTAATAAGCAAGTAATCATAACTGGTGATATTAAATTAATTACTTCTATTCCTCTCAATCGCACAAGTTATTATCTACACAACTCTTGAATAGTAGTTAATCAATCAGATGTTTATCTTTTTCCTCTCTAATTTTGCCAAGAGCTGAATTCATATCCTTATAAACAAAATATGATCTAAATTTAATCCCCCCCATCATAAATCGTATAATTGTGGTAAATATTAGTGATTTTCCTGTTACAAAAACGATCAATCTTGCAATTCCATACTGGACAATTTTTTGTTGAATTTTTTCTCTTTGTATAACAGTCATTCTTTGAATTACTTCAGAAAGATCAACGATTACATATACTTGAGATAGATTTTTTATAAGTTGATCTAGATGATCGATAAATATTTCTAAAGTATAATCAGTGGTGTATGGTAGTTGTTTCCAAATAAGAATATCCCCTTCAGTCAAATATAATCTACTTTTAATGGCATTTATCTCCTCTTCACTTGCTGAGAAGAACTTTTGGTTTAGATCCACTGCCATTAAAGTAATATAACCTTCTACTAGTATAAAATTGGATTCAATTGTATTTGCTTATAATAATACTGATAAGTATAGAATGGTGCACTTTTGACGAAAATATTTGATTTGTATTATAGTATAACCATATCGTATTAAACGACCCTTATCGTATTAAATGGCCTAAATCGATTTAATGGTAATGAATCACTGAAATAGTAAATAACGTAGTTACAAAACAGGATTTCATTATTAATCCCTGAATCGAGAAGCGATCTTCATATATTCAGATAGTTCAACTGCTTTGATTTTTTCCGCGATAGACATATTTGATTTAAATTTATTCAATTCTTTTTTAAATTCATTCTCTACTCTGATGATTTCTTCATCAATAATTGCTACTAAATCAGGTAATCCAAGATCGATAAAAAATAATTTTGCCTCTTCCAATATCTCTTCTGCTCTATTAAAATCACCATCTGATAGATATAACCGTGATTTTATGATATATTGAGTAACAAGAAAATTATAGGTCTTGCTTTTCTTCATGTAATCGAATAGTATTTTATTAAAAGCAACTATTTCATTGTAGACTTCTCTTTCACCATATAGCTTTAATTCATCAAGTAGAAGATCACATAAATCTTCGATTACAGAAATAAATCCATATTTTTTGATAAAGTCTTCAGGATCGTCACCAATTAACTCGCGAAATATATTCTCAGCGGCAATTTTATGTCTTAATCGATTTGATGTCTTGTTGTACAGTGCATGTAGATATTTAAGTTTAATTTCCATTACTGGAAATTCATTAGATAGTACCTCTAATTCCTCTAAGTACTGATATGCTTCCTCTCGCTTGCCTATTTTCATTAACTGAGTGGTATACGTAATCAGTCCTCGTGCATATACACGTCGATAATCATGTTTCAATAGATTTAGACCTTCTAACATGTATTTACTGGCTAAATCAT
>JAOUKW010000282.1 GCA_029882335.1 Candidatus Heimdallarchaeota archaeon
ATCTTTGTACTAAGGGATGACTTTGATATAAGCCTATTAACAATATACAAACAAAATTTAATAGTGAAATTATTGTTGTTTTAAGGATAAAAAATTTGATTCCAAACATTGCCCTACTATAGAAAATATATTGTCCATTTCCAAGTCTAGTAACTAAATTATTAAATGACTGACTGTAAAATATACCACCAACTGGAAGTAACCAAGCCAAAAATAACAAAGCAAATTCTATTAGAAATACACCAATTATAAGTTTAATGAACCCAGATTTATTTAGGGGTGTAAATCTTGTAATTGGTTTCTCAGATACAAATTTAACTGTCACAAATTTACTTTTTTTTTCAAGTATAAAATTATTCGGTATATTACATAAAATTAAATTCTTATTGTTTGAGAAAATCGATATTTTAGTTTGAACCTGAGCATGATAATTTTTGTATATACATCAATTTGTGATTCAATTTACAATTCAGTAGTTTTTAAACTGAAATTACAATAGTTCATAATCTAACATTACTTATAAGTTAATGCTAGAAGAACTAGGTCACACCCTATATTGAATAGAATGACCGAAGGCTCAAATATCTAATATCGATCAATGAGAAGTTCTAATCTCCAATGGAGATACGTTAGTACTCAAAGTTAAATTACAATAACTTTGTCAGTGATCTGCTAATGTTAAATAACACGGAAATCCTGACTTCGATGAAACCTAATGGGTTGAGAAACAGAAAGAAGCCACAGAATGAAGACCCTGCTAATCCTACATTATATGTGTGGGAGTCTGGCGACGGCAGGCATGGTTTGGGCTGAAAGTGGATACGTATGTACTTTGCATATACAAAAAAGATCATGCAAAAACAGATAAATTAATCCTTTACCCACGATTTGGATGATATATATGAATAATTTTATACATAAATAATATTAGATTAAATAATTTAAAAATGATTATATTAACAATTTTTGGCTATAAATTGAATTTGTTTTAATTAGGCAAATTTTTTAATATTTTAAATGAAAACCAGCGTCACTCTTAGATATACAATACACCCACAAACAATTTAATGGAATTTAAATGTGTTATAAGATAGAATCAAGTGAGCTACTATTTCATATATACCGCTTTTAATCTGAATTTTATGTTACATTAAATTTGAATTAATCAAGATGAGATTACTAAAAAGAAATCTTGCATTTAATCTTTTGTAATTATATCTCGAAGGTTAATCATGTGAGGTAAAATTTCCTCTTCTTTTTCTTTTTCTGGTATTTTATTTATTAGCTTGTTCCATGAAAATACAATTAAACCGATAAATACACTTGCATAAATAAATCCATAAATTGAATCTATTTCATCCAATGGTATGTCTTTAAATTCTATAATGTGGATTCTATAACTACCAAAATTATCATCATCAGTTCGATTTTGCCAAATTACACCAACCTCTAGTTGGTTATCCTCATTCATGGATAAGTTTGGATAAAAGTAGGATGTCTTTTCAGTCTGAGTAACCCGTCCTCTTCCAATTTCTCGTGTACCTTCAATTCTACCACGAGATGGTTCAACACTCACAACATAAACATCATGAGTGAAAATATTTTTCTCTTGATCAGTACGATCATATAAGGCATATGCAACATATATACTCCCATCTATTTGAATACCGCTAACAGATGTTACTTCTCTAGGTCGGTCTTCATTTACCAACATATTATCCCACTCTGTATCAGTTCCCCGTATATCTTTATTAGGCATTCTTGCTACATCATCGATATAACTAAAGACAACACCTCCGTGAGTTAGTGTTCCATATGCTAACATTGCACCACCCTCTTCAGTCAAAAAGATAGATGGACGTCGCAATACACTAGCTGTTACAGCTGTTTGATAAACTCTTTCATGAGTATATTCTTTGAAATCAGCAGATGTGAATCCGGTTGGATCTTCTGGAATTCGGAGAAATTGAGATCTAGCCTCAACAGCAATAGCCTTTCTGTTATAATAGCCAATATGTGTAAACCCATCTTTTACCATTATACCTGGATTTTTTGTATCTTGTAAATTAATACCTCTAAATGAAGAAGGATTAGGATTATGATTATACCCTACATCAAAAATTAACCATTCTGAACTATTAGTTAGCATTTGATAATGGATAGATTTTCCAGATGATAATGTTCCTGTGACATTCCAATATTCATCTGCATTATCATTGTAATTCACAGCATATACAATTCGTGGTAAATCATCTGAACCAAGGGTAATAGCAGGATCAAAAGCATACCATTCAGTAGGATTAGTTATTTGTTCCTCAACCCATCCACCATCAACTCCTCTGATGGAATAGAATAATGTGTAATTCTCTTTAACATATACAGTGTGAACTCTACCAATACTATCCACCCTAAATTCATAGTGAAACGGTAATACATAATCATCAGTAACGTTTTCTATAATAGGTTCATCAGACAATCCATGCAATTCCAGTTTAAATATATGACTCATTGGATATATTTCAAAACCATTGGGCTCAGCCAAAACCTCATCACCAATGAGATAGGTCAAATATCGAATAGTAGAATTATCAGTTATGACGTTTTGGTAAAATAAACGACTTACATTTAATGATGAATCAAGTTCATTAATTTTTGTGTCTTGAGTAACAATATAATCTCCACTAACTTGTTGAGTAATTGGAAATAAGGTATAACATAACAATAAGATAATATAGACTTGAATTATCTTTTTCTGTAAATAGAGAACCATAATTGCTTTTATTTTTTCCGTATTTAATAATTATCAGTAGTACCACATGAAATATAATTGATTTACGATGAAAGTTAAAGAATAATTTAAGAGAATATTATCTAAAATAACAAGAAAAGTGTTTCAATAATTAATATAAACACAATATCTAATATTCATTAACATGATTAAAAAAAAATTATTTGAAAAAAAATATTAAAAAATTCAGTGATTTGGAAAAAACAAATCACCTTTTTGTTTTAATTAAAATATAGTGTAGATTTAATCTCTTCTTCTTGATCTAACTGTTGCAACAACAAAAGCAGAGAAGAATATTCCTACAAACAAGGACATGGAATCAAGGGGTACGAAACCACCATCATCTGCTGCAGTAGAACTGCTTGAGTCATGATCATCAACATGAACATCACCAAAGTAAACATCATCCCATTGTTGGTCAGAAGTTGAAATTAAGATACCATCAATACCTTGTAATCGAATGTTGAATCCCCAGTGGGATTGTGGGTAAACGATAGGAATAACAGGTCTCCATTCTTTCAAGAAGTCTTGAATTTGGTGAGCTAATGTAATTCTTGTGTTACCATCTAATTCTCTTACATATGTATCTACGAGATCAGTAATTTCTTGGTTTACAAAGTTATAGAAGTTATCACATGAACCGGTGTCACAAAGACCATAGGTATCAAACAAGTATTGTGGATCATAGTCTAATGGCCATCCGTATCCAACAAAGAATAAATCATAACCACCATCATCATATAATGGTACTAATGTATTTGAAGACCATCCAAATGTTCTAGGAACAATTTCTGCCCATCCGGTACTAACATGATCTGTAACACCAACACCCATCTTTGGTAAGGATTGTTCAAATAATATAGACCATCTGTTTCTTGCAGGGTTAGTATTAGGACTTAACAATGTTACATTGAAGAAGAAAGTTGTATATGCGTCAGCATCGGCATCATAGGTTAAATCATCATAATTGAAACCAACTGAAGTCATTAAATCTCTTGCATGTTGTACATCATATGCATCATATGCTAAGTTTGGATTCCAACCAACAGATGCTGCTGGCATGGTTGTAGCTGCGGGTAATCCCATTCCTTCGAGGATTTCTTGTACAATAAATTCTCTGTTGAGAACACTGGACATTGCTTCTCTAACTGCTTTTGCACCTTCTACTGCAGATGTTACAGTTCCACTTAATGGTAAACCAGTTCCGGTACCATACATGGGGTGTTGGTGATTAACAGATATTTCTTGGGTTGCAGGGTCTGCTACTCTAATGGATTTTACGTTATCAAAATATGTGAAAGCGTTTACTGGAGGAACATATTGTGAATCTAAGATGTCAACATCACCAGCAGCAAGAGCACTTAATGCTGCAATTGGATTTGAAATCTTTTGATATACAATTTCATCAACCTGTACATTTGCTGCATCCATATAATTTGGATTCTTTACAAGAGTTACTACGTCATTAGTTGGATCAATGGTGCTAACCATAAATGGTCCTCCACCATGTGCATCAACACCACTTGGATCATCCCATAAACAATCAGCTTCAACGAATGCACCATTTGCTTCACAAGCAGTCCATTTAGGTCCGAAGTATGCTTCATTAAGAATTGCAAATGTTAAATAATTAACACCGAATGCATATGCTTCAAGCATATCAAATTGTACTGTTAAATCATCAATTTTATAGACAGATTCGTTGTTTAAGAAGGAATCAGCACCACCAAAAATCTCATGGTAGTAAATTCCGTATGACCATACAACGTCATCAGCAGTAAATGCGGCACCATCTTGGAATTTCATTCCAGGTTTGATGGTAACTGTATAGTTTTTACTGTCAGAGCTTACTGTATAACCTTCTGCAAACCAAGGAGTCATTAACCTGTCGTTACTTGCATCACGTCTAAATAAAGAAGCACGTACTGCAGATAACCATTGTTGTGTAGCATATGAATTTGCTGTAAAATAACCAAATTCAGTAAAATCATATGGTAAAGCGTATATGAGAGTTGTAGTTGTACTTTGTTGTGGTACTACTGCGTTTACATTTCCAGCAGTACTCATCAACATAACAGCTGCAACAATCAAACCGTATATTAATAGTTTACTGTTCTTCATTTCTATACCTTCCTTGATTCTTTTGTAGAATCAAATCCGATAATTCAAAAAAATCAAACATGTTTAAGAACTTTACCTAGTTTGTTTATAGAATGTTACGAAATTATGCAATTATTTCATTAAAGAATAAAATCTCATAAAAGCGTAATGAAATTAACAAAATATTTCATTTTATTTCGGTTTTCAACAGATTTTATTTTGAGAGTTGCACATATTACCACATTTATCAAGAATTAATAATAAATATTCAACATAGAAAGATAATTTAAGTAAAATTTTTATATTGAATTTCAAAAAAGGTTAAATGTGATTAGAATCTACTTACTACAGATGACTGACAATATTTTATTTTACTTTCTTACTGGTATTAAAAAAATAGATAATATTCTTAAATTACAAAATTAATTACAAATTATTTTAACAGTCTTCCAATAATTTAATTTCGATGATTAAATCGTCTCGATTGATAATTCACCATCTATGGAAGCGCTCTAAAACTATAAATTTACTTGAGAGAATATTCTTTATTAATAAAAATATCACCAAAAAATAGGTGTTGATCATAAATTCACAATTAAAGATTTATTAAATGATTTATTATATAGATAGATTCATATTTAAAATTATTAGATATGTTCAAAGATCA
>JAOUKW010000283.1 GCA_029882335.1 Candidatus Heimdallarchaeota archaeon
TACCTAAAATCAATCACTTTGTTACAGTATAACAAATTTGAAATCTGAATATACCAAATATAGTTCAACCCACTCTTAATTACAATTAAGATAGGTTAATTTCAAATATGGTAGAAAGAAAGAATTAAAACAGAATAACTATTCAGGAAATAGATTATTTTTCATAAAATAATTGAAAGTTAAGAAGAAAACTAGTGATTCACTATTCTAACAAAAGTTGATTATTATTAAATTTTTAATAATTTCTTTCAATTTATATTTTATTCCTTATTAAAGATTTTATATTTGAATTCTATTATTATTATTATAGTGAGGATAAAATATATAATCATCTTGTTATTGATTTTTTATTCCCCTACACATACATCACAAGGAATTCCGAGTACATCACCGGAGAATCCAATAAATGCGAATCTTGGGATGAATCATGGAAATATAACAGGATCAGAATCGGTTTATTTTTACTTTGATAGTGTGGGAAGTTTCCGATTTGAATTAAATGGCCCAAATGGAACAGATTTTGATATGATTATTTATGATGAAAATATGGAAGAGAAGGGATCTGCTTTCAGCCAGACTTACCCCGAATCAACCTCAACACATTACATTGTAAGTCCATTATTAATAGAAATTCTACCATGGATTGGTATTGGTAGTTTCACTCTGTTAATATTCCAAATATATCCGAAGGCAAACACCTATAATCAAGGATTTGAGAAAGATGACATCATTGAATGGAATATAACAAAGGAAAATTCGAACGCAGGAATCGATACATCAATTTCTAAAGCAACCATACAAATTTTATCAGATACATTAATTGATAATTTTACTCTACCAGATCAACTTTTTAAACTAAAATTTGATAATGACACAACAGAGACGATTACAGATAATTTGTATTTTTTCATTATGCCTATTGCCATAAATTTTACTGATTTATCATGGGCAGACATTCGAGAGGCAATGGTACTATATTTAAATACACTAAATCATGAAGTAAGTTGTTTTGAAGATATTTGTAGATATTACAACTCATCAACAAATGAAGATGGATATGAAAAAATAACACAAATTAAATATGATTTTCATACAGGATTACTCATCAATTATTTCAGATTCGAGGAGAATTTAAATGGTTGGAATAAAATCAACTACACCATAAATACATCAGTGGAGCAGTATTATCAATCACAACCAAATGGCTTATTTATACAAACAAATTGGGTATTTGGATTAATTCTAATTCCTTTTATTCCAATTATAAGAAAAAAGAACATACACTAATACCTAAAATGAGATAACTAAATCGTTATGATTTATTTTTTACTCATGAATCTCTTCGTTTTCGGACAACATTATATACTCAATTACAATATAACATACAATGAAGAAACCAAACTTATTAATTATGTTATTCTTCTTATCAATAATATATGTACAACCAAATGGGGCGTTATCAGTTGATGTAAATGATCCAGTGAACGCAACACTTGGGCTTAACACGGGAACACTTGAGAACCAATCCAGTGTATATTATTATCAATTTTTAGCAGAATCAAATGATTATATGTTTTCACTATCAGGACCTACAAGTACTGATTTTGACATGAGGATCTATGATCTTGATGGAATTTTGATTACGAGTGCGATTGGTGTTGTTTATCCAGACAATGCAGTTATTCTCAATTATCAAGGAATATTAAATATAGAAATTTACTCTTTTTCAGGATTTGGTGATTTTGCTTTAAATATATCAATTTATGAAGACCCACAAACTAACAATCCAGTAGATGCATACCTAGGAATGAATATAGGAACACTAGATATTGACAATCCATCACATCAGTTCAATTTTGCAACAACGGTAGGAAATTATTCATTTCAACTATCAGGTCCAGATAATACTGATTTTGATTTACATATTTTAGATGAGTTTGGTGAAATCTTAGCAGGTGCATATGGAATAGATTATCCAGACACTGCATATGTAATAAATTCACCAACGATTATGACAATAGAAGTATATAGTTTTTTTGGATATGGTGAATTTTCACTCAATATTTCTTCTTTCATACCAACCAATGACCCACAAAATCCACCTACACCAGACCCCATCGCTGCAGAACTTGGATCAAACATGGGCGTATTAACAATGGAAAATCCATTTGTATTATATGAGTTCATATCAGTATCAGGAAATTATTCATTTCAATTATCAGGTCCAGAGGATTCTGATTTTGATATGTATATTATGAATGAGTTTGGTGAAATCTTGGCGAGTGCATTTGATGTAGAATATCCGGACATTGCAAATGTAATAAATGCACCAAATCTTATGATAATAGAAGTATATAGTTATTATGGATATGGTGAATTTGTACTTAATATTTCAGAATATACTCCAATACCAGGTGAGAGTTACGATTATCCTATCAATGCACAATTAGGTGACAATTTTGGTTCTATTGGATCAACAGGTGTTAGTTTTTTAAGAATGGATGAAACAGGTAGTTTTGCATTTTCTCTTACAGGTCCAGAAGAAACTGATTTTGATATGATTATAACGACTTTGGATGGAGAATTTATAGATGGTGCATTTGGTGTTACATATCCAGATACAGTAACTATTTACAATCTAGAAACTTCAATTATAATAACGGTATATAGCTTCTCAGGTTATGGAGATTATGTATTACATATAGAACAAGTTGCAGATTTAGAAGGTTTACATTATTATAATTTCGTTGAAGGAGATATCTTTGAATGGGAAATTGAAACTGGATTTCAATCTGATGGGAACACAGAAGGAAGTTCAATAAGAGTATTGATAGAGATACTTGAAACTGACCCAGTATGGATACCAAATGCATTCAATGAATTATTTAATATTTCAATGGAGGATGAATATTTTTCAGATTACTTTATTTCAGACAATGCAGGTATATTTATTTTACCGATATATGCATCTTTTTCTGATGGTACCATGGCAACTACACAGGATGAATTACCAAATATGTCAAATGATGCACGTGCAGAAATAACTTGGAGTTGTGATGAGGTGACTTGTACCTCAACCTACTCAAACAATAACGAGGATCATTCAATATTCATTTCAATCACCTACAATATCATCACTGGTATACTTGTTCTTTTTGACCTTACTATTGGGACAGAAACTGATCTCGAATATGTTTCAATCACTTTATTGACGGATATTTCACATTACCTACCAGATCTAGACGCACTTACCTCTGATGGTAATTTTCTACTTAATCTACCAGTTGATTTATCAGGATTATTTATCCTATTAATTTCAATACCCATTTTTAGAAGAAGAATTAAGAGATAGAATTAGAGTTCAAAAAATTAGTTTCAATATGACATTAATAATTTACAAATTCTGAAATTTTATTATAAAGGATTATATATTTTATATCCCAATCAACAACTATGAGATTAAGTATAATTACCGTTATCTTGTTATTTAGCTCATTTATTATAATTCAACCGGTATCGAGTGTACCGGGAGAGAGTTTTACTAATGCAATACCTGCAGTATTAGGACAAAATAATGGAACACTTGTCACTGCATCCGTTTTTTATAATTTTACAGGAATATCTGGAAAATATAATATTTCTTTAATTGGACCGGAGAATACTGATTTCGACTTTAGAGTATTTGATAACAATCAAAATATCATCAATACTGCTTTGGAAACATATTATCCAGATAGTTTAATTGTTGACAATCCTACTTTTCCAATAATCATAGAAGTATATGCCATTGTAGGAAATGGTAATTTTACCCTACTTATTGAAGAGTATACCGGAAATAATACTACACCAAGGCAACAAATCGCTAAGTTAGGAGATAACTACGGAGAATTCCTCGTTACTAATGATTTTATTCGATATGATTTTTTAGGCATATCAGGTAGAAACTATCGATTTAATCTATCAGGTGCATCAAATATGAATTTTTACATGTATATCCAAGATAGATTTGGAAATTATTTTGATGGTGACGGTGGGAATCCTGCTGTAACTAAAGTATTTAATGCTCCATCAGAGATTGTAATTCATGTGTATCCATACGATAATATCGGTCAATTCAAACTTAATGTTGAAGATTTTCAGGGTGTACCAGGTGATCATCCATCAATTCCTTACAACATATCAATTGGTGATACAACTTTCGAAACAGAAAATGATGATGTATATTTTAAATTTCAAGCAGATAATAATGATTATTTGTTTAAGTCAAATCGATATTTTTCTATTTATATATTCGAGGGAAATAATTTAATACCTATTGGAGATGTCGAATATGGTCCAGACGATTATACATTTTTTATATATAATCAAGGTGCTGCAGAAGTAATAATTCATGTGCATAATGACTATTGGTATCAAGATAGCATTCAATTTAATACATCACTATATCAAAGCATACTTGGAGATTCTGTTTATAATCCTATTGTTTTAAATGAAGGTCTAATTACAGAGTCCTTCAATCAATTTGGAATTAATTACTACCTAATTCCAGAATTTAGTAATTTTAATATTTCAATTGATGGTGAACAGGGCTTTTATGATATCCATATGTGGTATCGAGATGGTAGCTACTGGGATAGCATAAATCACTTTGACTATAGTCTTCCATATGAAGAGACATTTTATTCTTTAGAAGGTCCAGTGTTACTCAAAATATCCGGTCCTGGATATGACTATTATGGCAATCAAGCAGAATTTACTATTAAATTACATGAGTTACCAGGTATTGTTAGTTTTGATTACGCTAATTTTAATAGAGGAGATCTAATTGAATGGAATTATGTATTCGCAGATTCAGAGATAGGTACAAGTACTTTTATAGAAAGAGTAACTGTTGAAGTCCTAGAAGACCAGCCAAGATACATGGTAAATGGTGAAAATGAATTATTCTTAATCACTGAACATGGAACGATAGGAGGAAGAAATCGACAAATTGAAACAATTTCTCAAAATGGAATGTTTTATATTTTACCATTGAATGGTAGGTTTTCAGATGATACCTATTCACCATATACAGAACTTCCAATTTTTGATTTAAATATGATAATTGAAATTGATGATGGAGGGGTTTATATGGACAATACTTATTGTTTAGAAGATACCTGTGTGATTAATTTTTCAGGAGATCAATGGAGGGGCAGTGAAGTAGGACATATAAGTGGAAATTTAGAAATTGATAGAAATACAGGAGTTACAGTTTCTTATAGAATTCACACTTCATTTGATGATGGATACTGGTGGACAGTAGAAGTAGATCTTCTAACTTCTTTAGATAATATTCCAAATATATATGCAATTCCAGATGATAATAATATTGCACCATCATCATCAGAAGAAGGATCATTCCTGTTCTTTGGAGAAATATGGAGCATTTCAGTCATATTAATTAGCTTTACAAGAATTCAACGATTTATAGAAACTAAGAATCAAAAGAAACGTAAGTAAAATTTAAATTAACGAAAATCGTGTAAATAATTAAAGAGATAAATTAATTATA
>JAOUKW010000284.1 GCA_029882335.1 Candidatus Heimdallarchaeota archaeon
ATTCTGAGGCTTCTTACCGCTCCTTCGTCGATTAGACTTCATTGGAGTCGGGTTTTCCGTGTTTTTTTCCATTAGTAGATCACTCGCAAAGAAATCATTGAGATTTATTTGCTGACTAACGCTTCTCCTAGGGAGAATAGGACTTCTCACTGATTGTTTTTGATACAATTTTTGAGCCTTCAGTCGTCCTTTCTTAATTGATAGGTGGCGACCTAGTCCTCCTAGTACTGATTCATAGATCTTTTACTAGATTAATAGATATTAATATTTCAGTATATTAAGTACTTATTGTCAGCATGCTAACAATTAAACTTGGTGTACGTACAATTTCATTCATACAGGTACAGATAGATTTGGATTAATTTAGGAGATGACGGAAGCTGATTTTGATGTGCAATTTATTACCATGTAAAAGGTGTTTTTCTCTTTATCAAAGAGATCATTAAGTCATTGAAGGAAAGAAATTCAGGTCAAATCATTGTCACCTCTAATAATCTGGGATTAAATGTACGATCTCATTGTGCTCTATACTGTGCAACTAATTTTGCACTTCAGTGAATGGTTAGTAGTATTTTGGATGAACTAGATGAGACCAATGTTAAAATTGCCACGATTAATCCAGGTGCCGTAGATACTCCTTGGTTTGCCAACTCACCGAGAGATAAATCTACCATGTTGGATGTAGAGAAAGTTGTGGATGCCATGATGTTATTAATTAATCAAGGGAGTTGCTCGAATATCGATCATATCCTGCTTCTACCAACCAAGAGTTGGTAATGTAGTATAGTTAAATATTCTATATCTCGGGGATTGACAGGTAGATAAAATGAACAAAATCAATTAAATTAATATCAATTTGTCCGGTGATACTGGAATTTTTTATAAAGATTTGTGATATATTATCATTAGATGGTTGAACAATTCAATTTAGTGGGTGAATTTGAATCACCTAGATTGATCTTCGATGGCAGAATAAAAGAGTTAAAACCTTCATCCCGCGTAAGAATTGTAAATTCAACAATCACCATACCTATAGAACAACTGTATTGGGATCAGAATTTGGCAAGTATTCGGTTTTTCATCATCTGCCATGATTATGAAGGTGATATATTTGTTGAACTAAAGAAATATGATGCTCTTTTTATCAGGTTAGGGGTCAATCAATTGGCATTTCGATCAGGTGTACAATTTGATTTACTATTTATTGAACAACAAAAAATCATTGATGCCTTCCTAAATAAACGATACTTGGATGTTGTAATTACAATTAATGAGTTAATGGATGATGAAAATATTGCTTTATCCGATAAAGATGTATTTCAATTGTATTGTCTTCAAGCTCATTCGTTAATAAAATCAGGATTGATTGATAAGGCTGAAACTAGTTTAACCTTGGCTAGAAATTTGTTAGAAAAATTGGATTCTAAAGATGAACAGGAGAATTGGCGAGAAAATTTTTCTATTAACAATCCACTTTCTGCTTCTAATTTTCTAGATGCTGGATATTTAAACGGGGATCTGATATATCTGTTGTATCTTGAGATTATCAATGGATTAGCAATTCCCAGTTACGATAGAGAGATAATAATCCAGAAAATTGATGAGGGAATCAGGTTAACCCAGGATAGTAACCATGATTACTATCTTGAATTTAGATTATTACAGATCTTGATGAAGAATAAAGAAATATCTTCTCAAGAGCTAAATGAATTTAAATTACTAATCAAAGAGGATGCACCCATATTTTTCAAACAATTGATTTACGGTATATCTAACCAAGATCGTGAAAGTATCACCACTTCCCTTGATTTGCCACAGATTGAGGATCTTAAAGGTATGATTGATGAATATACATCCAACGGATCTATTACCCGGAGGATGTATCATACGAATCATAGCCAGAATAATTTAACACTCGCTTCAAATATTGACTTCATTGACTCCAAAATTTGTGATTCAATGGGTAGAACTATTGATGATCCTGTATATTTGGATATCATACACGAATATTTTTCGGATCTACCAGAGCAGGAATTGAAAGATGTTAGAAAAATCCAATTCCTTGGAAATATAGGTAGACAAATGTTTTATCAAGGTGTTTTTGAACAAGCTCTTCAAATATTTCTGTACATGGAAAGGAAACTCATTTTGATTCCAACCAAGTTGAAGAATCAAATTATACAAGGTAAAATTAAATTTGAAAATGTATTAATTTCTAACAAAAAATCAATTGATGGGAGTTTAATCACAATATTTGATATTGGATTGGTTTACTTATTGATTGGTATTATATATTTTGAACAAAATTCGTATGAAAAATCAATGGATTATCTGAATTTGTGTCAAATTGAGAATTTCAATTATAAATTTAGAGAGTTCGGGTCTGTTTATACTTTTAAAGGTATTATTGAAATAAATTTAGGTAACATGGTAAATGCGAAAGAATATTTCATTCTAGCATTAAAATATTTTAATAAAGTTGGTACTAAAAATGATGTTATATCAATTTATTTCAATTTAGCAAATATTCTATTAGCACAGTATCAATTGACAGAGGCAGAGAATTATTATAATTTGGTACTAAATTATGTTTATAGTATCAAGGAAAAAGATTTCATCTTCCTAGCTCTTTCTAAATTAGCAGAAATTTCAGCGATTAAAGGAGATTATCTTCAATCAATTGAATTATTACAAAAAGTCTTAAAGACTCATTCTGATAGAGAAGAGTTATTAATAGCTATTACTTTATTTAAGATGTATTTAACCTACCATAGATTAGGATTAATTGAAGAAGCCGACGATATACTAAATAAATTAAAAATATTTGACAATAATACAAATTATGTTATAATATCCATAAACTTAATTTGTAAGATACATTATATGATATCGAATTCTAATACTAGAATAATTTCCATTTCAATATTGGATGATCTTCTCTCCAGTCTACAAAATAAAGTTGTTCCGGATATAATCAAATATTTAGGGTACATTACGTATATTTTAGCAATTTTACCATTAGAAGAATTACTACCAAGTATGAAAAAAGTTTATGATCAAATTAATCAATTACAAAATAAATGGTTAAGGTCTGATTTACTAAGGGGAATTGAGTCCTATTTCAATACTAAAGAAAATGTAATACTAAAATCAAATCTTATATTATTAAATAAAGAGTTACAAAATAAATTATTGAATAATATAGCATTATTATATGAATTATAATGGACAAGGATAGGTATAACCAGTTGATGTTATACAGGCACCTGTTGAACCAAGTGTTAATAACAAATATGATAGAAGAAATCCTATCATCAATAATCGGTTAGTATTTTTCTGTATCAAATTTTTTACAAAATTAGTCATAGTATATATGACATTTAACTTATTTAAACACATAGACTGATATTGAATTGAATTATTAATTATTTAAAAAGAAAATATAAATATTTTCCTTACATTATCATGACCATAAGGAAACTCAGTCACATAAGTACATAAGTAATAATAAATTACAGATGACTATCAATCAGTCTAAACAATCTCAAACACAAAGGAAGAAAGATAATCATCCCTCAAATAAATCAAAATAAATACCTCAAGACTCATCAAAATCAAATAACGCCGAACAAATAGATGAAACTTCAGAGGTTCGTGGGAAAAATGATACAACACCAATTAGATCTGAAATGAATGAGTCTCCAGATATCAGTGTAAATGAATTAAATAATAATATGGGTGAATCTACTGATGAATTACTGAATAGCCAAAGTAGTGATGATACCAATAACAACCTACACTTGGAATTAAATGTTTTACCACCTACAGCTCAAATGATACAGGATCATCCAATTCTGAAGAGTCATCCCGTGCTTAGCAAACTCCCCTTGGATCAACCGTTAACTCTTGAATTCTTACGAGAGCAAACAGGATTAGGTGATTCTGAAATCAAGAAAGTATTTCGGACTGAGATTATGTACCAAATCAATCAATATCTCTCAGCTAAGATGAAACAAATCAAAATTGCCAAGCTATTTGATTATGATTCTAACACCCTTTCTGATACTGTGAAGAATTATCGATTACCAAATCCTAATTTTGGAATTCTCGATAAGTTTGAGAATGCCAAACAATTAAGCAAAGAACAAAATAGATCATTAAAAGAAATTTACTATGAATACAAATTAAACATCATAATCAAAATTAATCAAGAACTGGCGAGTAAGATTTTGAGAACCCCAGAAACAATAAGAAGAAGTAGACAAAAGATCCAAGAAGGTGGAGAATTCCTCCCCACTGATTATGGAATAAAAATGAAGAGGATGAAATTTAAAAATATTTAATAATAACGGGTTGATTTTATATTAAATTGATAATTCAATCCAATTTATTATCTTTTCCTCTAAATCAATTAAATCCCTTCTCCCAAAAACTTTTACACTTCTATCTACAAGATAATCTTCTACTTCTTTTTCTAACTCTTCAGGTCTATCTGTAAGTGAAATTAACCCGTAATAAGCCTTCCATCCACCTATTTGTCTCGACCGAATTATTACTTCAAATATTTTTTTCTTTAAATCCGCTTTTCCTAGATTTCCTTTACCAAAACCGGTTGAAATAGAAATTACATATATCCGATTTTTAACTAATATTACAACATCAAGTTCAAACTCAGGATCAAACACATGCACATTAACTTTGATATCATCAACTAAGGACCCTAGTTTTGTATTTTTAAATAATGAAAATGTGTATGTTTCTAACCAAAATCCATTAAACCAATCTACTACTTTTTTATTTGAATTAAAACTAAGAATTCCCTTCAGATCATTTATCTCAAATGTGGCTCTTTTTTTATCATCACTTAATTGTTGAACAATATCTGGAAATTTACTAAAATCAAGATGGATCTTTTCTAACTCCCTTTCTCCTTTTGTATTTCTACCGTTGAAACAGTCATGTATATTTTTATTTTTCCAATTATTCCAAGTTTTATTACCTCTATCTTGCACTATATTCTGACAAATCACATGTGAAAGATTTATTAATAGAGTTGCTTTTGGTAGTTTACCAAAATTTACCTTATCCTGATGAAGATGGATCACTTCTTTGAGTGAAAATTTTTCGGCAACTGGGTAGTGATAAGTTTGTAACGAATCAATATCAGAAACAATCATTTTCCAAGGTTGATTTACAATATAAGATAGCCAAATTTTATTTCCATTAATATTGAAATTTTGTAGATACATGAACACTGCCAAAGTCATTTGCTTAGTACCACCAGTAACATCTAGTACAATATTACCTTCTAGATCTTTTGTTTTTATTTGATTTGTTAGCCGTTCTCTGATTATTGTAGGATTATATGGATCAACAATAATTTCCTCCCATACTAATCCTTTCAGATTATTAAAATACTTTTGTTTCCAAGACTTAATCCTATTAAGTATGAATTGCATATCTTTAGAAAGTAAAATATAGATCTTGGTTGTACTTCTAACATAGTATTTAATGGAAGTTACAGGAACTATTGGATTTGATCCGAGCAAAG
>JAOUKW010000285.1 GCA_029882335.1 Candidatus Heimdallarchaeota archaeon
GCTTTTTATACTTAAATTGCTCTGAATATTTCAATTCTTTTCGTTCTAGGGCGGTTCATTACAGCTTTTTTACCACATTCTGGACAAGTTAGACGAAGATCAATTTTCTTTGATGTTTTACTTGCCATTTTGGTTTGAGTAACTGGTTTCTTTGAATATCTACCAAGATTACCATGACCTCTTCTTCTATGTTTCATTCTTCTGTGTGACCAGTTCAATCCACCGGATCTTCTTCCACCCTTTTCTTGTTTAACTTTCATTACTTGATGTTTTTGACATTTCCTACAGTAAGCGGATAATTTATCAGGCATTCTCATGGATAATCACTACAGACTATAATCTACGTAAAGATTAATCTTTATTAAAACATACTCTATGAAACAATTTGATCGTTTGATCTTTCCATATTTTTCGTTTCCATTTTTAAATTAGTATGAATGTTTATTTCTAATTCATAATTGTTTCTAAAATTTGTTCTGCTTTTATGCTGTCACTGTCTCTGATTGGTTTTAATTTTCCATTATCAATTCCTAATAAAATGATATGAAGAACTTGCTTTATCACTTCTTTATTTGCTCTAATGTTTAACCAAAATCCATTAATCCCTTGATGTTCAAACTGTCTAAATCCTTCATGGATTTGATCTATAACATAATTTTGACAAATATCGCGTGTAAGATAATCCGAAATACAGTAAATTTTTTGTTTAGCAATAATTTGTTCTTTAAATATTTCTGAATTGCGTATCTCTTCTAAGGATAAATGTAATGAATTCATTAAAATCGATAAATCTTTAAACTCCATTTGTGTTTGACCTAAAATGCGAGAAAATAAATAGCATTTCGTTATATTGTCTACATTTGGTATCTCTCCAAGAATAACTTCAGTTAATAAATCTCTAGATATTTTTAAGATATCTTGAATTTCAATATTTCCTGAAATCGTTTTTATTGCAGAATAATTGGATAAAATTTTGAGAGTACTACCTAGAGCAGCCATTGATAGATCTGTCCCTCTAAATCCGATATCGAAATATTTCTTTATATTTTCAGAAGCTTGACTCCGTAAATCATCCTGTATGTCTTCAAAAAAAGCAATTTTAACACCCTCTCTTTTTGAAGCAGAAATAAGAGTAGATGTCATAATTGATGCTTTTCCCAACGCAATTACATTGTCTTTGCTTTCAGTGTGAACAGGAAATGTTGATACAATCCTAAATTTGCTATTTATTAGTGATTTAATTACAAATGACCAAACTGAAAAACTGCTATGTGCGTAGAATAAGCTAAGTTTACCATTAGGTGATAAAATATTATAGATGTTTTTCATACTTAATTCAAAACCCATTTCAGCAAACTCAATTGTTCGATCTATATTATTTGAAGAAATATCATGATCTCTTGGAGTATTTCCATGGACAAGACTTGAAAAATATGGTATAAGTATGAATTGTTCCCATGAGTAAAAAAATTCTGACAATTCTGAATATTGTACGTCATCCGCATATGGGGGATCAGTTACAATAATATCTATTTCTTTTTCTAATTTAGGAGGTTTCATTATGCTGGTATTTAATAATTGGAAACTTCCTGGTGTGTCTTTCAAATGTGTTATTGCAGTTTCTATACCTTTTAAAATATATCTTGTAGTTGTTTTTAAATTACCTGAACCGTGTTTAGAAAATGGATTTATCTCTGTATGGTCCCAACACATAGACGGTCGCCGAAAAGCAAGGGAATTCCGAATACCTTCTTTTGCAGCCCATGAAGTAGATCTGGAATTAAAATCGATCATCTTTCCCATAACCAATGCAGTATATATGGCTAATACTGGTTTCCATTCATCACCCCATTTTAATCCAAGTTCTTCTATGATCTCATGAGATACAGAAGTAAATTTAGAGAAAAAAAATCTCTGTCGTGGATTCATCAATTGATCCCATGTGTCAAGATATCTTGCTGCTGGCACAATTTTATTTGGCATTTGGAAATTTGGGATTGCATTATAATCAATTAATTCATCATAATCCAAATTAAAAAATTTAGTATTAATCTCATCAAAGATAATATACTCCTTTTGTTTGGTTTGATGATTATATTGTAATAGACATAGAGGAATTTCTAATTTCCTAGAGCTTATATCCTTTACAATAACTTTATTTTTGATAACATTATTACATGAAAGACAAAGGGCATTACCTCTTTTGACATTTCCAAGTTGTAATTTGCTTGGTTGTCTTTGGTTTTGTTCTTCAACAACTTTAAATGAAATTTTATCCTTTTTAATCTCATAGGTTAAATAAATCCAATCGAAGTTTCTTTTATCGATGACAGAGGGTTTCTTCTTAAGTACCCAATTATTAATCAGAGGTGTGATAAAACTGCAATGAATGCAACTTACTGCCCATGCATACATATAAGTTGTTGTAACAAAATAATCATCTGATTTTGGATAATATTTGCGAAATCTATTATCCAACTTATTTATAAGCAATTTGTATAATTCCTCTACTTTAATTAATAATTCATTCCCAAATAATTTAGGATATTCAATGGTGGCTTTTAGGATGATCCAAGCAACTGGATTATAATCATTGGCAATTACATTAAAACCCAATCGAAGTGCTTCATATGGAATTGAACCACCACCGCTAAAAGGATCGAATAATGTTGGTAATGACTTCCCATAAATTTTTATATATTCCTCTTGTAATCTTTTTATATTCGGTGTTTTATTGAATGCTCGTTGTTTTTCTACGTTATCTAATCCTAATTGTATTTCCAATTCCTCCTTAGGAAAATCAGGAGATAGTGAATGTAGTAAAATTGATGCCCTACTTGAAATTAATGGCTTTCTTGCCCACCAAAAATGCATTTGAAACGTTGGAGATCTACCTTTTTTTTCCTTGATTGCCTCCTCACTGACTTTCTTGATTGGAAAATAATCGGCTATCATGGGTTCCATAGTTCTTTCTCTTATGATTCCTAATTCTCATTAATAATAAAAGCATAAAAAATTTGAGTAATTGGATAATAATATTATTGATATGCAATGAAATTTGGAGAAATAGTCTGAGAATTAAATAATAGATAAATATTATAAATTGGATTTTACTAAATTTATTGGCACTATAAATGTGGTGTATTACAAGCTCTATCTCCTGCATCTCCGAGTCCCGGTACGATGTACCCTTTCTCATTTAAAATTTCATCTGTTACAGCAGTGTAAATCTCAACTGCAGGATATTTACTTTCAATCAAATTAATTCCATATTTAGACGCTATTGCACTAATAATTATAATTTTAGCTGGATTTTGATCTGAAATAAGTCCAAGGAGATATTTAATTGTAGAACCAGTAGCTAACATTGGATCAACAATGATAGCCACTTTATTTTCTAGAGTTGGTAGTTTTACATAATCTGCTTTTATTTCAAACTCTGTACCATCCTCGGATTTCATAAGGTCTCTTGAAGCAGATATTACCCCTAAAGAGGAATTATCCACTTCTTCTAAAATGGCATCAACCATAGGTAAGGCTGCTCTTAATACAGATATGATAACTACTTCATGTTTGATTTTTTGTGTTGCAGCTTCTGCTATGGGTGTTTTTGTAATTGTATCTATTACTTCAAGATTTTTTCCAACTTCATATATTAAATATCTACCAATTCGTCTTAGGTGCTTTCGAAATTCAGCTGGGATGGTATTTTCATCGCGAATCTTAGCCAGTGATTCTTCCATCAAACTAGATTTAACAAACTCGATCTTCACTAAAATTATCTTTTATTTTAAGGTAAAAAATGATTTTATTTATTTAATAATAATTGGATAAAACCATGAAGGATAAAGAATAGAAATCAAGGTAAATAAAAAAGTGAGGGTAAATAACAGAGAAAATCTTCTTGCTCTTGTTAAAAGTAATAACCCCGAGAATTTACGAACGTTATTTAATATGAGATTTTGTTTTTTTATTGTTATATCTGAGGATATAACATCACTCAGACTAAATCCAATATAACCTAACATAGGTACTAATAATAAATATAGAAGTCTTGTTACAAATCCACCATTAACAATAATTATTAACTCGACATAAAACATGATAATACTTAGAAAACCAAAAACAATTGTAATCAACACACCACTTGCAAATAGATAGATATCATCGTTATCTCTTTTTCCCATTTTTGTCCATTTCCATACTACATAAGTTCCTAATATGAATGGTTGACATGCGAGTAAATTTCTTTTGATGGTTGATTTTAAATGGATCTTGTTTGGAGACCTCTCATTTTTTGCTAAAGATAGAAAGTATATGCAAGAGGTTGTGATTAAAAAGCCTAATACATTAGGAAATATTGGTATACCCTCAATATTAATAAACAATGAATTTGATAAGAATAGGAAATATATCAATAGTGCACCTAAATTATAAGTTAATTGATTATCTAGTAAATTCGCGTATATTTGACTCACTATATGCTGTTATAAAACTCAAAGAATAACTATTATGGTTTTGTCTGTATAAAAAAGATATTCCTATCTGTATTATTTTAAAATTTAATCTATTATAACCAAAGCATAAAAAACCAAAAATTAATAGATTACCAGAAAAAGGTAAAATTAAGTGGTAAGCTATTATGAAAAATTAATACAACTTTTTTGGTTAATGCGACCTTTAAACTCAATTACTGCAGGTATTGCGGTAATAACTGCAACATTTCTTGCAAATTCTGGAAATAATAGCCCCTTTCTTATCAATGTATATTTAGGTATGGGATTTGCTGCATTCTTTACTACTGCTCAAGCAATGGTTCACAATGATATTGTGGATATTGAAGCTGATAAGATTAATTACCCCTCAAGAGCTCTTCCATCAGGGAAAATTTCACCAATTGAAGCAAAATTATTCGCATTTATATTATTCATATTTGCTTGTATCGCTGGAATCTATATAGATGCCTATATATCGATAAACTTTCCAATTTCATTATTTTGGGCCTTTTTAAATTCCATATTGTTGGATATTTATAACAAATGGATTAAAAGATCTGGTTTAATAGGAAATCTAATAGTTGCATATGTAGTATGGGCATTATTTATTTATGCAGATATTGTCATAAATCAAAGATTAACTCTATTAACTCAAAGTATTGGACTTTATGCTTTTTTTTGGAATTGGGGTAGAGAAATCTTTAAAGATATAATGGATATTGAAGGTGATCGTGAATTTGGATTGAATACCATTCCAGTTCGATATGGAGCAAAAAACGGTGCATACATTGGGACATTCTTTATTATAATTGCAATTATATGGAGCATACCAATTATTTTGTTACCAAATCCAATCATGATACCAATTCTCCTAATTAGTATTGATTTTATCATTTTATATAAGTCCATACAGATTATTCGAAAACTTGAAAATGAATATATTTATAAAAGTAAAAGATTATTCATGCGATTGATGTTTTTAGCTGTAATCATAATTGGATTATCAAATTTAATCTAGGGATGAAATTCCTTACTTGATTTACTATTTAAT
>JAOUKW010000286.1 GCA_029882335.1 Candidatus Heimdallarchaeota archaeon
AAATTCTCCTCACACCAGATTGCATTTATTAGTATTCCAAAACAACAGATACAGACGCGAATATATCTTGAATTAAATAAGATCCCTAGACTATAATAAATCTTGATTTAAACTGGTTCTAACCAAGTTATGGGACCATCATCAATTGGATGACGACTTATCAATTGACCAATGAGTTTTGGTATCTCTTCTCGAATCTCACCCGTATAATCCTCAACCAACTCCCAATAAGTTTCAATAAGAAAATCACTACCAAGTTGTCTAACTTCAAATTCATCCTCTTCAAGTTCTAACTCATCAACAAGAAATTCAACAAGAGAATGGTAATCTTCTTCTGATTCCAATATAAATTGACCATAACTTAATTCACCTTCATCCGTGATTAAATCGAATTTTCTAGCGATTTGGCTTGCTCTTCTCTTATATCTCTGTACTAATTGAATTGAATCTTTTGAACCAGACGAGCAGAAGTGAACTGTAATAGTTGTATCATGCTTTATCCGATCCATCACGGTTTCTGCAGTCTCACGAGAACCTCTAATGGCAGAGTTATCAAGTAAAGAGATAAATCCCCGATCATTTAATTTGGGATAATTAGAGGGTGTAAATTCAAATTCATTTAAGTTTACAAAATCTAATTGTGAAACATCGGCAAATTTAATCAATTCAACTAAATCATCCTCCCTTTCTGATATTGCAGGAACTTCAAACCCAATAGAATATTGTGGAAAACGAGATTTTGTTCGAGCAGCTAATTCCCATATAGGTTTTGCAGTCAATTCCTTGGGATGAAAACGAAGTTCATTAAGACCTGCACTAAATAATTGATCTACTAGAGATTCATCTTTTAAAATATGCACTCCACTTGTATAAAGATGCAAGTGATAATCAGAACCATAATGTTGTCGAATTTGCTTTATCAGATATATAGTTCGCTCTGGTTCCTCCATCGGATCACCACCAGTAATACCTGCACCTTCTGCAATACAGGAATCAGATTCTTCTGCAATTTGCTCAAGAAGATCTAGTTTTATATCAATCGCACGTTCATTAACAAATACATCATTCCGCTTGCTCCTATCATCAGAAATAGTGCAATATTTGCAACCTACAGTGCAATATCCAGTAGTGTAAAGAACGATTTTAGCTCCTTCAATGCACTTTAAACATCCTTCTGGCAAATCACCTACATGAAAACTACGAGATCCTCCATATACCTTTATCTCTCTTCCTTCTTCATTAGAAAGATGTTTTTCCATAATTTATTTCATCATTACTTTAATTAAAATTAATTGATAAGAATCATATACCCAAGCAAGTATTAAACATTCTAACTCAATCATTTAGGAGATTATTCTATTGTCCTTCGCATTAAATATTCCATTGTTCCCTTACCTTGGATTGGCTCACCCATAAAAGTTCCCTTGGCATGGAGAATATAATTTATGATAAAATAACTATCACCCGCAACTTCATTTAACCATGGATGATACATTGTTTGTGTAACCTGTAAATTCAGGATTTCTATTCCATCACCATTCTTAGTGACTACATTCCATCTCACTGGAACTTTAGATGTAATTTTATCTGTTGTTTCATATTCTAATTCCTTGATTTCATAATCACCATGAATGTAATGGTTCCATTGATTATTAATAGTAGATGCACCTTCACCGGCGGAAATAACCTCTTCACCAATAGTTAAAGGATGATGAAAAATATGAAGTGCACCATTGTCAAACTGAATATTCATCCATCTCCACTCATAAATATTAAATAATGCAAAAATACCAATACCGTGTTCAAAAATACCTCTCCCATTGTTTAATGTTATCTCCTTTCCATCAAGTTTAAGTTTCCCAGATGCTTTTAATCCAAAAGTATCGAAAAATCGCTGATATATCGTGGGGCCTAGAACAGTTCGATCATTGTAATAAACTAAGGTTGCCTTGGGATCTATAGGTTGGTATGTCAGTTCGCCGGATAGTTTTGCGCCTTTATCATCAAAATGAAATAAATAAGTCTCACCCCATTTTCCATCCATAAGCATTTTAATTATATCAATTTCAATATCTTGGTGAAATCGTTGTTTAGATGAATTATTAAGAATTGAATCGGGATAAAACCGCATCCATTTTCTAAATCCCAGCTTCTCAGAAATTAAGTATGTTTCAATTTGATGAAATTTCAAATCAGGAGAAAACAACCAAAAAACCCTCCACACGGTATCGATATTCATAACAGAAGAGTCATCACCCTCAGAATTGAACATAATATAGATCATACCTTCATCCATCGGTTGATTATGCTTTGATCCCTCAAATGAAGGAATAATAGGTGCTTTCAATCGTTTAGTTGAATTAACAAAATACTTTCCAGTACCTCCATTTGCACGTCTCATTTGTATTAATTTTTTTATATTCTTCAAAATAAACTTTTTTGTTACAGTGGGATCGATACTGGTCTCAGACATAACTTAATAGAGTATCATAAGTATTTAAATGAATATTGTATTTAATGTTATTTTGTAAACTATTGATATTTAGTAAACAAAATATTTTGACTAAATTAATGATAAACAAAGTAAAATGAATCCTTAATTATTGGATCTAAATCCAATACTTTACTCTGAAACATTATTTCCTTTATATTTTCTTGATATGTATTGTTAATCAGACTTACTGTTTTTTCCATGGCGTTTCTAATGAATAACGAATCTCGTTCTGAAAAGGCTGCAATGAAGTAATCTTTTTCCCACAGCAATAAAATCAATTGATTCTGAAATTTTATTAATTCCGGTGTTGATGGTGATTTATAAAATTCACTCATCAGCGTCATTATTGCGTTAAGTGCACCTGAAATCAATATCGTATCATCATCCTCTTCTTCAGATTCAGAAAATCTTTTCGAATATTTATATACACCATGAACACTGACGACCAATACAAGTGAAGTTTTTTCAGGAAGAATAAAAGCTACACGAGGATCTGTTACATATGTATTAATAACCATAAATAAGGCGATTGTAATAAATATGTACGCAAACGATAGAAATTCAAATTTTATAAGTGTTAATCCAATAATTGGGATCATCCCACTTAATCCGATTAATAAAGCGTTGTACAACGATTTTACTTGTTTTCTCTGAATTGCGTTAAGATCTTCTTTTAATAATAATTTCAAATCAGTATGACCAAAATATATTACAAAAATGATTATTATTAAATTAAAAACATCAGTGAGAGACTTAATTTGATGTACTAAATCTAATTCATTATTCTTTGCCAGTACAATATGAGATAATTTTAAACCTAATATAATAAAACTTAGACCCCCAATTACAGAAATTATTTTTACATCTAATCTAGGAGATACTAATAAATTGAAAAAGGCTACGAGACAAAATAAACCAATTAAAATGACGATATTACTGAAAAAATCCAAATAGGCATGACCAATTAAATTATTATCAATCGAAAGCACTTCAAATTGCAAATATGTTAAAATAATCCAAAAGGAAATACTTAGAATGGCTACTAACATTAACCATGTTAATTTGCTTTTTGCTTGAGATCGATGACTTAAAATTCTTTGAATTATTCCTAAGTTTAGCAGCAAAGATATCCCTGCGAATAAATGTACATAAAATGCAAGCACCATCAATTTTATCTCAAAAGTGTAGCATAATAATGTTATTTATCAATAATATATTAAATCAAAATTTTAACATAATTACTAAAATTATCAGATATGATAACGCCCCAATGGATGTGTACCGATTTAATTTCTCGGATCGTACTCTTTTTTCAGTTCTTACTAATTTGTACAAAAGCCAGGGAGCTATAATTAATGCAATTGGATAAAAATGGAATGGAACAATTTCATTGATAATTACAAGAACAATTATTGCTATGGAGCAGAGGACTAAAATCTTTAGTAATTTAACTGAAGTATTTACCCCAAATTTTACGCTGAAATTTATATCTGTTTTCTTATCTATGGCGTAATCCCGTATTTGATTTTCTAATTGCTCAGACATTGAAAGTAAAATAGTTAAGCTCATCACAAAATAATCAATATTAATTATCTTACTTTGTGATAAAACTAATACTAGGAAATATGGATAAGTATCTAAAAATACTGAATGAGTTAACAAATCAAGCCCTGGTCTTGATTTTAATCTAATGGGTTCTGCAGAATATGCCCATAACACAAATAATGAAATAACTAAAAATACAATCCCCAATATTCCAAATTTTTGAAATATGAGATACAGGATAAAAATGATCAATAAAATAAAGAACATTGCCTGATAGTTTTTGAATCCACTTCGGATGAAAAAGTTTCTCTTTGCTTTTGTATCATCCATTAAATCATAGTCTTTATCGAAATAATCATTTAAAGCAAATCCAAAAGCATATCCCAATGCAATTCCAATCATCAGTACAAAGTACTTAACTTCATATAAATTATGGATGATTATGGCTGCTAAAGCAAAGATACTTGCATTTGCCCATGCATCTCTCATTAAGGATCTAATGTCTGTTAAAAGTTGTTTAAAGCTGAATTTCCGTTCTGAAACATTCATTGAGACCAATTCCTTAGACAACCTACTACATTGTACACCCTTTAATAATTACACTGTATACAAATATATATTTTAATAGAAATATTGAGTTTAATATCTAGACTATGACTACAATCCAGTTTGTAAGATAAATAAAAACTAAAAGAGAAAAATCAAGTTGGAAGCGAGGGACAAATAAAAATCAGGATAACTTATAATGACGCAACACTGATATAACCTGTTCAAGACGACTTGGATAATCACCTGAAATAACCTCATATGTTATACCATAATCATCAAACATAGTCTTCAGTTTTTGATTATTTACAATTCTAATTGTTTGGTCACCTAGAAATCGAAGTCCATCATCCTTCCATTTCACATCTGGTTCCAAAAAGATGTAGATATCATACTTTTCCATGTCAATTAACTGGTCAATTAATGCTGATTTCTCACTCAAATAGATGGATAAATAATACTGAGTTACAACAGCCTCTGTATCCACAAATAATATCTTATTACTTGATTCTTTTGCCTTTTGAACAGATAGCCAGTGTTCCATTGCTATTGAATAAAAATCACTCAAAATCAACTGATTTGAAGATTTCTCACAATAATCCCTACCTACCTCTGCTACGTAATTTGTATTATAAATTTTGGCTAAATTTCTAACCAAGGTAGATTTTCCACAAGATTCAGTACCAATGAACACAATAGTTTTTATGAAACTACTTCGGACATAAGATGGTATAAATTCCCAATGAGCAAATAAATTTCGCCTGATCTGAGTAGATGAAATAGATACTATACTTCTATGCTTATCCAAAAGGATAATATTTGCACCTATATAATACTTAGAAAAATAGGGTTCATATGAAGGTTCAGAACTAAAAACATGAGTAATTTTTTCAGGTATTGCCTTAATCACCTGATCACAACCAAACTCCCAGTCATACATATCAATGTCA
>JAOUKW010000288.1 GCA_029882335.1 Candidatus Heimdallarchaeota archaeon
AAAATACTTGTTTCCACCAATCAGCGTCCATTCCATCAATCATGCCCAAGCTATATAATAATGACCCAACCATGACAACTGCACCATTTAATATTGCTTGAACCGCAATTACAACTGCAACGAATACACCATAAACTACAAGAGGTAGGGTTTTATAGGGATATGAACCACTCTTTTGTGCGTGATAGACGGTTAAAAAGAAGTTTAATCCATTCAATAATACTCCGACTGCAAATAGAATATATGCTAGGTAAAACAATGGTTCTGCTGCTAATGGATAATAAGCCGTAAACATAACTAAGTTATCGGGTTTTGTTGGATTAGCAGAGAACAATAAAATTTCAATTACTACAGTTCCAATTAGCATTAAAGCAAATCCAGCATATCCAAGTTTAATGTTGAATACTTTTGAGTTTAATAACGCAGTAGCAACAAAATAAACAGCAGCCATTTCAAACCAAACAATCCAAAAGATTAACATATTAAATCCATGAATATTTAGCCATCGATAATATTCGAATGAACTAGCTACATCATTACCAAGCAAACTCCATGCATGACCAGGAGTTTTATGCAATCCAATCATTAAAGCAGCAATACCACCTAGTGATAGACAAAGAACTGCTACAACTGCATATATTATCATTAAGAATTCAGCTTTTCTATCTACTCTGAAATTTGTTTCAGGACAAACTCGAAAATCTTCTTTACTGTGTTCGAATGCCATTATGCAACAACCTCCAAAAATCCAACCATATCATGGTGACCAGTCATACAATACTCATTACAAACTATCATAAACTGACCAACATCATTGGGGATGAAATCTACAATATATGCATATCCAGGAACAATTTGGATTGATATAATAAAATCACCTCCAAGCAATTGAAAACCATGCAGTACATCTATTGATGATATATGAATTCGATATGTTTCACCCATCTTTAATTGTACACCTTGAGTTGAGTTTTCATTGGTTTCGAATAACCAATTCCACTGCATTGCAGTTAGGTAGATATCTCCACCAGATTCACGATAAAGTGCAGGTTCACCGTTAGTGAGTGTGACCACAGTGATTTCTGGAATTGAATTTCCGGTTTTAGCAGTCTGTCTCCATTCAAGTGGATCTACTTTATAATATTCTTCTGGTGGATTTTGACTGCCAAGTCCGACCCAGGCAACAGTCCATATTCCCATGACAAGAATCATGAGTATGATTATCATACTCCATAATCTTTCATCTTTACCAAGAGGTATTTTTTTCCAGTTATCTGGTGGTGATTGTAAAGCCAATTACTATACCTCCTTAACTCTTCCAGACAATTTCCCATAAGGTCCAAACAAACCAACCAACAGTGATAACTGTTGCTAGGAGAAATTGACCCCAGATATTGTCAAGGAAGTTAGTAAATTTACTTCCTTCATTTTTCGTTGTACTCATTATCTTTCCTCATTTGAATTGATATTATTTTTACTAACTTTAGAAGATATAAAAACTATAGGGAGTTTTCAAATGAAATTGATGAATTTCCTATAAAAAGTATAGCAAATTGACTATATATAAGCTTAAAATTGCAATCATTGTTAAAAAAATAATCGAAAATGTAATGTTGAATGAATTGACTTTGTTAATGAGTCTAATTTACACTAAAATTGTATATTATCAAGTTATTTAATTGTTATGATTTTTTAAAATCCCAATGATGAAATTGTAAATCGATTATTTGATTGATTTCTTTCCAATCTTAATAAAAGTTGTTTTCGATCAATTCCACCACCATATCCGCCTAATTTGCCAGTAGAGGCAATCACTCTATGACATGGAATAATTATATTTATTCTATTAGAACCATTCGCATTACCAACCGCCCTTGGAGAAGTTTTTGCCATCTCAGTCCTAGTTTGATTTATTTGATCCGCAATATCCTTATATGTCGAGGTAGAGCCGTAAGGAATTAGTAAAAGTTGCTTCCAAACTTCTTTCTGAAATTCAGTTCCATTATAGTCTAAAGGAATTTCAAATATAAGTCGGTTACCATTAAAATATTGTTTCAATTGATCGATACAATCATCCAGAATTATATTAGATTTGACAAATTGATAGGATTGATTTAAGCTGTCAGAGAGAATGGATAATTTATTATATTTTTCCACATTATCCTCGAAGTCAAGAAAACAGATACCTATCTCAGTTGTGCCTATTACGAGATTTCCAACCGGAGAGGCAATACTCTTCAATGAGATCATATCTTAAGGGTTCCTGGAGTTACTCCAAATTTCTGGATAAATGAATGACGAAAGCCACTTACTGAATTATAACCACATAAAAAACCAACAGTGGTTAGATCCACTCCTTCTTTGATTAATTTTATTGCCTGTTTCATTTTCAAATTTTGGATATAATTATTAGGGGTTGTATTGAGATACTTCTTGAAATTACGATGAACAGTAGAATAACTTACCATAGATAATTCCTGTATTTTATTAATATTTAATTCATCCAAGGGTATATTTGTCAATGATCTAGTTAATGATTGTAACCAATTTGGCTTTAACATAGGATAATATTCGGATTTACATCGTTTACACCCTCGGTAACCGCTTTGTATTGCTTCTTTCTTTGTGTTAAAAAATTCAACATTTTTGAAAAGTGGAGCTTTGGATGTACAAGAAGGAATACAAAAAATTCCGGTTGTTTTTACACCTACAAAAAATTCCCCATCGAAGTCAGAGTTATTTAATATATACAGCTCATATAACTCTAACGCCGTTTTATTTTGGATTTTCATAATAATTGATATATCTACGCTGTTATAAATATTTGCTTTAGCTTTGATCTTAATACGTACCGAAAATTTATCATTTAATTTTCAATTCAAATTAGGTAAGTGGGACAATGCATCATAGATTTTTTTATAATTTATAATAAATTAATACTGATATATTAAATTAAAATAAGGAATTAAAGTTAATTTAGTTAGATTAATTTCTCTGGTGTAGGATTTAATGATCCGTAAATTGTTTCCTGATAGAAGATGTAGTGTTTTTATTTATAGGAATTATTGTTTTTAAGATTATAATTCAAATTGATTCATAATTTTGATGATAAAATGTATAACTATCAACTAAATACTATAAAATGACAAACTAGGGTCTCAACGATGTAATAATTGAATTGTTTGGATCAAAAAATACTAAATGCCTAGACCTTTCGAACTGGTTAGTAATTCCAAAATGGATGACTCGATAATTCAAAAATATCAAACAGACTTAGATCTTTCACTTTGGAATTGTAGTATTAAATTACAACAAAATGAAGAAAATGATAATTCCATTGTTACAAAAGAATTCATTTTGATTAGAAGTCTCTTAAAATACTTACAATTGTTGTGTAAATGCCCTACAAATTCAGAGCTAATCAATCAATCGTTTTTCGATCCTAATTTAAGAAAGTGGCTACTTAGCCAATGTGTAAATGAGATCGATAATGAATTATTAATCCCCATTGATGAATATTGGCTTGAAATCGATATTTATGGAGATTGGTTACAAAAACAATATAATTCGGATTATAGAAAGTCCAAAGCTATAAATTATACATCAAATTCTAACTCTCTGATATCATCATTAAATTTTGATTTTAAAAATGTAAATTGTTTAATTGATCCTTTTGCCGGTTCTGGTAGATTAATTACTTCGATAATTACGAATTTTACAGTAGAAAATCTATCACACATTCAAATTGTTGATACAGAACCATTACCGTTAGTTTTGGCCTGCTGTAGGATTATTTATGTTCTAAATAAAATAAACAATAAATCTATTAAGTTTCAAGCCATATTAAATGATGGTTTTTCTATTTGTGATACATTTGACCTTGTTATCATGAATCCTCCATTTACTAGATCTCAATTAATTTCTAAAGAGACTCGTTTAAACTTAGAAAAAATTAATAATATGTATCAAAAAAAGAAATCAATTAGTCGAATAGATGGTCATGCAGGATTACATATTTGGGCCTTGCACCATGCAGAGATGTTATTAAATGATAATGGAAAAATAATATCCATTTTACCTGCATCCACGATTTTATCAAACTACTCTAAATCGGTTCATTCCATGTTATTGAGTAATTTTAATAAGTTGAGAATTATTTCAAATAAAGATAACATTGCATTTTCTGATGGTAGTGATTTAAATGAGATTATTATTACTGCAGTTAAAAGTCAAGCACATAATCCTGTAGAATTTTTTGAACATAATACGTCAAAATTGAATCCTTTAAATAAAGTTCCAATTAATATAATGATAGATGAATGGAATTGGTCAAGGTACTTTCGACCTGAATTTTTAATAAAGGTATGCAACGTACTATCAAACACATGTAATCTACGGACTGCAACTGAATTAAAATTAGATATTATCCGTGGTGTAGAAATGTATGGTCCTGATTATTTCTTTCTTCCAAATAAATATTGGAGGATTCTGAATAGAAACCTTAATTCAACCCAAATTCAAAGTGAATCGATAGAATTACAAATAACAAATGATGTTTTAATCCCAGCTCTAAGAAAACCTTCAAATTATTCCTCAATATCACCCATCATTGAAGATTATGCGTTAGTTGTTAATCAAGATAATGAATTTAAGATATTGGAATATCAAAAACATCACAAATATACACCCAGTGTTGCTAAGAAAAGGTTTGGTAAACATTGGATTCGTCATTTATCAGATCAAATTAACTCTAAACAACCCTATGGTCATGTATTTATTGTCGATAAACTAGGAATAGATACTGCTAAATCAATGGCATACTATTTAGAGCAGAAGTATTTGGCTACTAAAAATTTCTATTTAATCAAAACAGAAGATAAAATTTCTAAATTAATAGCTGCATGGATGAATTCTACATGGTATATTTTGTTATATTTATTGAGTAGAAGAGAAATAGGTGGCTCATATGGACGTTTACAAATTATTGATTATTATAAAGAAAAATTATTTCCCCAATCATTTTTTAATGATGATTTATCTATATTCAACAGTGTTCTAGATATTTTCGATATCTACAGAAAGTTAGAACTCCCTGCAATTAAAGATCAATTTACTTTACCAATAAAACGAAAACTTGATGAATCGTTTTCAAAAGTCTTTCAAATTCCTTATGATTTAGATCAGATTTATGAAAAGATAAGTAATTATTTTTGTGAGCTTTCAAAGAAAAGATAATATTTAGAAATATTGATCCCAAATTGAGAAAAATAAGGTTTTTATTTCATCAAGAAGGTATTCATACTGAAGAATTTGAGTTTCAAATGCTTGGAGAATTATAATTAGTAATACAGAAATCCACAAATGTTTTCCATTTGAATTGATAGAATCATAGGATATTTCACTTGAGGCAAGGATTTCTCGATATGAGCTATTAACATTTGTTCTGTTATTATACATACTATTTTCTAACCAATCTAAATTTTTTAGGTACTCTGAGAAAGTTCGTGAAACACTAGCTCTTG
>JAOUKW010000289.1 GCA_029882335.1 Candidatus Heimdallarchaeota archaeon
GATTGTGTTGAAGTCTGCAACTTACTCGGTTTAGAAGGAAATAATTATTTAGTTTTAGCCTCTTCATTAGGTGCAACTACTGTTATATACGCTATGGCTCAGAATGAAATTTTTCCCTCAAATGTAGTACTAGTTGGACCAACAACAGAATTTCGAGTACCATTAACGATTAGACTACTACTTCCAGTTACAAATTATTGGACATATAGAAATATAGGGAAAAAAATCTTAAAGCAGATTGTAATGAGAAAATTTACAGATGAAAAAGCAGATCCTTTTCAAAAGAAAAAATATAGTTTAGCTCTTGATCTCGCGGATCCGGTTAGATTAAAGAAGTGTATTAGAGCTTGGTATAAAACAACAATCTATAATGAATTTCCATTAATTGATGGAAAGCGTTCTTTTTGCTATCTAATCGGTGCTTCCGAAGATAAACTTCATCCTGACCGAGATTCAAAATTAGCTTCTGAATCAATTGAAAATGCAAAATTTATTGATTTAAAAACAAATTCTGCAGCACATGACAAACCTCTGATAGATTTAATTGATAAAACTATAATGAACTAAAATAATTAGTCAGTTCAACATTGCCACCACTTAGAATAATTCCAACTTTTGTATTAGGTATTATATCATTATTTTTGGCTAATTTAATTATAGCAGCTAATGGAACTGCACCAGAGGGTTCTACAATTAATTTCATACGAGTCCATAAAAACTCCATAGCAGATTTAATTTCTTCTTCAGATACAAGAATTATATCATCCACGTATTTGGAGATATATTTGAATGTTCTATTTGATAAAGTAGTTCTCAACCCATCTGCAATAGTATTTGGTGTAACTTGATCGTGAAGAACGCTGTTTTTAAATGACAAATACGCATCATTTGCCATTTCTGGTTCTGCACCAAATACAGATTGTACTGCATTACTTTCTTTGCAATATATCGCGGTTCCACTTAACAAACCTCCACCACCACAGGGAGTAATCATTATATCAAGTCTGTAGTCATCAGTAAATTCTTTACTAGCAGTAGCAGCACCTGCGATCACCATATCATTATCATATGGATGAATTAAGGTAAGATTATTTTTTTTTATCAAAGCATTACATGTATCTTCCCGGTCCTGAATTGTTGATTCACTAAAAACAACCTCTGCTCCATACTGTTTGGTTGCTTGTATTTTAACCAAGGGAGCGTTTTTTGGCATAACAATAGTAGTATCAATTGACAATAACTTACCAACCAAAGCTACTGCTTGAGCATGGTTTCCTGATGAATGAGTAATAATTCCATTTTTTTTGTTTTCTTCAGAAAGATTATAAATCGCATTATATGCACCTCTAAACTTAAAAGCACCAATTCTCTGAAAATTCTCACATTTTAAATAAACATCCAATCCTGTTTGTTCATTCAATGTCCTAGAGGTCATTACTGGAGTTTTATTTGAAACATTTTCAAGAAGCTTTGCAGCCTGTAAAATTTTATTAATCATATTTTAATCAATTTATTTAGATTTAATATAGTTTATCTGTGAATCAGGATAATATATCTTCGAGGGTACTATGTATTGAAGGATATTTGAATTGAAATCCTGTCTTTTGAATTTTAGAACATGAGACTTTTCTACCGTCTAATAATAATTTAGCTCTTTCACCTAAAACAATATGTAGAATAAATCCGGGAATAAAAGTCCAAGTCCATCTACCAAGTATTTTACCTCCAATTTTTGCTATTTCTTTCATTTGCATAGGTTCGGGTGACACTCCATTATAAATTCCATTTATATTATCATTTTCTAAACCCCATAATAGCAAGTTAACAAAATCTGCAACATGAAGCCAACTATACCATTGTTTACCCGAACCAACCCAACCGCCAACAAAGAATTTATGAGGAATAAACATTTTTTCGGCAGTCTTATTTGTTTTTGAAAAAGCGACACCCATCCTATACACAATTGTTCTCAGATTCGGTAAATTATTGTTAAGTACACTATTTTCCCATTGTTTAGCAAGACTACCAATAAAGCTATCGGAATTTGTATCATCTTCATTATATGAATAATCAGATCCATCGGATGGATAATAATCAACCCCAGAAACACTAACAATAACCTTAGGTTTATTTTGAGCCTGATTAATGGCATGAATTAAATTTAAACCAACATCAACTCTGCTTTTTATTAACTCTTTTTTTCTGTTTTTAGTCCAACGTTTATCAAATATATTAGCCCCTGCAAGATTAATAATTCCATCATGACCATTTACCTCATTAGTCCATGATTCTATTTTATTAGGATTCCCTTCAACTAAATTTACAGTTGCTTTCCATTTATTTTTTACATTGCTGATGTTTCGAGTGAGTACAGTAACCTCATGATTCTTTTTCAATAACTCATCTACCAGTATATTCCCAACTATTCCAGTACCACCAGTAATAAAAACTTTCATATGAGAATAATAACGGTTAATGTTATTTAATTAATGAGGTGTATTATTGGTATTTGTCCAAATAATATTTACTTTTGATCTAATGTAAGTTAACAATTGTATAATACAAGGGTGCTTAAGAAGAATTTATTAACGATGATCTAATAATTTTACTTGGAATAATACAGGAGAAGGTGATATCGTAAGTGATTCAAGATAATCGGGAAGAAAGCGAAATTATTTATTCAGGACATGAATTATCTTTGGATGAATTAAAAGTTATTCTTAACACAGATTTTGAAAATGGTTTGAGTTCAAAAGAAGCGGAGAAACGGTTGTCACAAGTTGGACCAAATAAAATTATTACACCAAAGCCCAATCCTTGGAAAGTATATTTTGCACCTATGTTAGATTTTCTAATCACAGTATATCTAATAATGACAGGAATTATGATAATTTTGGCAATTTGGGTAGAAGGTATCTTCTCTAAAATCTCATTTTGGTTTGTGATGATCGCTTTAAATATGATTATTGCAATATTTCAACAATATAAAGCACAGAAAAAAGTAGAAGCATTGCAGAAGTTAAGCCCTCCTATGACGAATGTAATTAGAAATAATAACACATTAGAAATTAGCTCAGATTCACTGGTACCTGGAGATATAATAGAATTATCTACAGGAGATATGATCCCTGCAGATTCAAGAATTGTTCTTTCCTCAAATCTTGCGGTCAATGAAGCAAGTCTAACTGGTGAATCCATTCCAGTAGAAAAATCAAATCTAAAAGGAGAACCCCTTGAAGTATTAGAACCCATAGCAAATAGGACAAATATGCTATATTTAGGAACTTTTGTTCAAATAGGTAAAGGAATTGCAGTAGTAATTAAAACTGGAAATAATACAGAATTAGGAAGTATAGCAAATACCATGGCCAGCATGCAAACCATGGACATCCCATTACGGAGAAAAGTAAATGCCCTAGGAAGAAGGCTATCAATAGTAATGATAGTATTCTTAATCATCAAAATGCTTATATCGGTCAATAGGCATGGAATTGCTACGAATACATTTGCAGAAGACCTAGCAGATGCGATTATAACAGCGATGGCAGTAATGCCAATAAATATCCCCCTTTTAACAACAATTGTTCTGGTTTCCGGTGTTTTGCAGATGGCTAAAAGCAAAGTAGTTGTTAAAGAATTATCTGTAGTAGAAACACTTGGAAGATGTTCAGTACTATGTTCGGATAAAACAGGTACCATGACTACATCTGAGATGACTGTAAAACTGATCTATGATACAGAACAATATTATGGAGTACACGTAACAAACGATTATAGAAAAAATAATCTGTGTATCTTACCTCAAGATAAAATTGATGATTTCTTGAATCAAACCCTATCATCCGAATGGGAATATGAAAGGTTAGATGAAATTGAACAGGGATCAACATTAGAATTGGCATTAACCTCTGCTGTATTAAACAATGACGCTCAAATATTAAATCCAAATCATAGCGTCGATGAAAAAATAAAAATTATAGGAAATGCCACTGATGGGGCTTTAATGATGCTTGCAATGGCTCAAGGATTTAATGAAGACGAAATAAAAGGTAGATATATAAAATATCGAGATTATCCTTTTGAATCTAGATTAAAAAGAATGAGTCGATTATTTAATGATACAAAAGAAAATGACTTTATGTTACTTTGCAAAGGAGCAACAGAATTTGTTTTGCCTCTCTGTAATAAAATAGGAGATGAAAATAATACCAGATCATTAACTGAGGAAAAAAAACAAGAAATATTACAAAAAGTCAATAGTTTTGCAGAGGAAGGATATAGAGTAATTTCTTTAGCTTATCGATCAATGAATTCATTTAATTCTAATGAAGATACAAAAATAGAAAGAGAATTACTAGAACAATCAATGACTTACATTGGGTTCTCAATTATCTTTGATCCACCAAGACCAGGGGTAAAGGAAGCAGTTACTCAACTCGATCAAGCGAGAGTATTTCCCATTATGATTACAGGAGATTCAATTGTTACTGCAGCTACCATAGCCCGTCAAATTGGCATTCTTGATCCAGATGAAATGGTTATCGAGGGTAAGGACGCAGAGAATTTACCTGATGATGAATTTTTTAAAGTATCAGTGTTTGCAAGAGTTTCACCTAAAGATAAAGAAATTATTGTTAGTAGATATCAATCAAGAGGTGATGTTGTAGCAATGACTGGAGATGGTGTGAATGATGCATTAGCAATTACCAAAGCAGATGCAGGAATTTCAATGGGAATTACAGGTACAGAAGTAACCAAAGAAGCAGCAGATTTGATAATTACTGATGATTCTTATGTATCAATTGTCAAGGGAATTTATGAAGGAAGAAATCTCTTTGAAAAAATTAGAATAATGATTTTATTCTATTTAACAGTTAATTTAGGAGAAGCTTTGCTATATTTTACTACTTCATTTACTCCAGGATTTTATCTAATTAATCAATGGCAGAGAATTTACATATTTAGTATTGTTCATGCATTTCCAGTTTTAGCTCTTATTTTTGGACCACCTGATGATGACATAATGAAATTAAAACCAAGAAATAATGATTCATTAATATCTAAAGAATTAGTTTATTTAATTGTTATTTTTTCCACATCCTATTTTATCCTAATGTCATCAATTTATTTCATGACATATAATGATATAATCGGTACAAATCTAGTCAATTCTAGAGATACATGGTTACAAATCTCATCTAGACCAAATAATATACAAAACCCAATTCATTTAAATCAAGCAAAAGCAAGAACTATGCTAATTTCAATGATGTATCTAACTGAATCATTTATGATATTAAGCATAAGAAGACTAAACAAAAATATAATCAATGCAACTAAAAAAGATGCTAATTTATTTGTTCTATTTCTTATTTTACTTTCCCCTATTTTACATTTTATTATCATGTATTCAACCTATGTTCAGAATCAATTATATTCCCTTGGCTTTCAATTTGATATTATTCAATTATCTTTTATCGATTTGATTATTGTAT
>JAOUKW010000290.1 GCA_029882335.1 Candidatus Heimdallarchaeota archaeon
GCAACAGCTCTAATTACATTATCGTCCAATCTAATAGGATAATCCATTTATCTTCATTAATACATCCGTTTAATTGTATTTAATAGTATCTAAAAAATGGTATTTCTAGCTTCTGAATACTAAAGAATTTAGCCTTTTTGCATAAATTGTGATAATTTAAAAATGACTATTAATTTAGTTATGTACATATTTGAAAATACATACTTTAGATACTGTAGTGTAATAATAATTGATTATGATATATTTTCATAAGAATTAAATGATTACTTCTAGAAATATTTAACAACAACGAATCGACTGATTACTTTAGTAAGATGTCGAGTAAGAAAATGAGCAGAGAGCAATTATTACTAAGTACTGAACAGGCAAAAGTTCTTGATTCACCAACTATTTCCCGCCCATATTGGGGAGGTCGTACTCCAAGATGGTTTTGTAGATATATGATGGAACATGGATGTATGTCCGTGGAAGGAGGTGCCTTCCGTGTTAATCGTTTAAGTGAGGGTTTTTTACCTATCCAAAAAACAGTTAGCACATCGGTTCTTGATCTACCTACTGGAAATTTATCAGTTAAACATTCTCACATTGAAGGTTCTTTATTAGATATAAGTTATGCACAATATGATCAGAATCCTAAAGAAATTGTATTACAGCCTATTCAAACTGTTGTTAAGTTTCACACTAGAGTGCAATCATTATATGCCAATAAACACAATCAATTATTAACCCAACTTGGATTGGCAGCAGATGTAATTTATGAAAATAAGGAGAACTTGTTATTTAATCATCCTGAATTTGGGCTTTTAAATAATGTTAGCCCTTCACTACACATTAAAGAAGATGGTCCACCCACACCAAATTTACTTGATGATATGTTGTCTAGAGTTTGGAAAATGCCTGACTTTTTTGTCATGCATATGGAGGCACTACAATCCTTCCATGCAGAAGCGAATAAATTGGGTATAAAATTAGAAACAAAGCAAATATGGGGCTCTACATTTACATGTTGGAGGGGATTACCAATATTCCCCACAAATAAACTGTATTTGTTAACCGAAGAAGAAAAGAAAAATTCAGATAAAAAATCATATTCTGAGAAAACAAAATATGAGGTTGATGATAGACATAGAGGTGAATCTCATACCTCCATACTCCTATGTAGAGCGGGAGAACCAAAACAAGGGATCGTATCTCTGTATCCCAAGGGAATGGAAGGAAGTAAAATGTTTCCATTAATAGAAGTTGATTTTATGGGTCTAGATGAGAGATCAGTGGCTAGTTATTTAGTTTCTACATATGCTGCCATTGCAGTTCTCACTCCTGGTGCAATATGTCGAGCTGATGTGGTTATATAGTGGTGATTTCATGAATGTTGATGACCTATTCAATCAAGAAGGGTTGAAGAAATTATTAAATCCAGAAAATATGGAAAGTCCCTTTTCACCACATGTAACAAGTGGTACTAAAGGAACTGAAATGACGGGATCTCCTGCTGAATTTCAAAACAATCCTGCGATGACAAATAAATTTTCAGATCTTTCCTTTTTAGGTGGAAAGTATGATTTTCCAAGACAGAGTACAATAAATGATCCCAAGAATTTGGATTTTGAAAATCATTTAAATTCATTTGCTCAAGATTTTTCTAAGGGACAATCAATGGATCATAAAGATCCAATTGATAACATTCCAATGAATTATCCTGATGATGGAGAAATATTTAATTTTATGAGTAAAATCGGTACTAATCCTGTTTATTCAAAATATTTCTTTGGTAAATTAGCTCATTATTTCTTCCAAAATAAAGAATTATTTGATACTTTTGCACGTGAATGTATTGCTTATCAAATTTATAAAAGCTATAAGAATGTAGATCCATCTCAGTTTTTTGCAGCAATGAATAATATGAAATAATTATAATTTCTTGCTTTAATTAATTTATTATATGTTATTTTTAGTATAAAATTATGCCTAAATCAAGTCACTTTATATTTAGAGTCAAATATTTTGAATTACTGATATTGAAATGTCTATATGTATAAATTGTTTAAAGAATCCTTCTATTAAAGATGAATTTTGTGATATATGTAATGAGGAATTAAATGAGATGGTAGATGCTAGTAATCAATCTAATACAGCTAGTATTATTGATAAAAAAGTAAATCCATTTTTACAAACTAGCAATATTTCAGGTAGAATAATTGAAGATGAAGAAAGTATTGCACTAAAAATTCAACAAGAAAATGAGGGTTCATATGGGTATTGGCTTGGAGTATTTTTTTTTGTTTTTATTTTATTTTTAATCGGAATTTATGGTTTGAATAAATAGGGCGTAATTTAAATTTATTGTATTATTTGAATGAAACCTAAAGCTGTTAATTTGAGATTATTACATGATCTGTTTTGTAACCACAATAATGTGAGTACATACATTCAATTCTTACCCTGTTAATTATTTGTAAAGTTTAAGTGTTTAATAAGATCATTTATTTTTCATTTAGAAATTTTTCAATAGATTCTGAAATCGATGTCATAGCCATGATTGAGTCACTTACTTCAAACATCGATTTGTTAATTTTCTGTTTATTTATACTTTCAATGAATTTTACCCATGAATCTAAATTATTTAATCTAGGCGAATGTAGAAAAATATAATGATTTTCTTTATTTTCAGTTACATTTTCATAAACAAATTTTTCTAATTTATCAAAATTTTCCACACTAAAGTCGAATATTACTAAATTAGCTCTTGATTTAAACGAATCTAGTCTCTTGGTTGTATCTCCTGTTATTATCTTAATTTTGCCATAAAATAATACTATATCCGTTTGATTTACTGATAACATGCTACTTTTAGTCTTTGGTATTGTTTTAAGTAAGTTATAAGATATATTGAGTAAAATATTTCGATAAAATTCTGATGCTGACACAGTCCGGATAGCTAAATCAAAATTTGGATTTTGTATAGAATATTCACTAATATTATTAACAATTTTCTTTATACCTTCCTCTATATTTAGATTTAATCTTGGAACAACTTTGTTGCCGCGAACATCTCCATTCGCGTCTACATCTATCACAAGAGAATGATCTTCATGTACTACAGTATACTTTTTCAATCCACTTGAAGCTGTAGTAGGTACCCCGGGAACAGTTGAATTTTGTTGCTTTTCTTCTACTTCTATATTCACTAATTCATAGATTTTACATTTTTCACAATATAATTTAATTTTCATCATACATCACCAAATAGAAAAAAACTTAGCTACTTTATTTGTTTTAGCAAATTCAAGTTACTATTGCTTGCTATTTTAGTTTTATTAGTTTGTTGCTGAAAATTGTTTAGGGAATATTTTTTTTTAACTATTTTAATAAGGAATTTAGTTAAATGAAGTAATGTTTGTAACAAATTAGTATCATTTTTTATGATTTCAAATGAAAAAATAAATTTCATAGTATATTAACAGTATAATAATCTTTTCTATTCTATATTATAATGGATATTTGATAATTCTACTAATCACGAAGATTATAAGTAACCGCTATGATGTAATATTATGTAGAGTAGAATCTATTTATAGTTTATCTAATTTGATTTTTTATGATGATGTATATTTTTTCAAGAAAAATGACTATCAATCAATACTAAACCAAAAGGATAAAAATCTACTCAAAAAAAAATAGATTAGGATTAGTTAATATGGCAACAGATACAAAAGAAGTAAAAGCATTACCAACAATCAAAGATGATGTTGAGCTTGCCAAATGGACTCCTATAGAGATTGCGAAAATAGAAGGACCAAGTAGAGAGGTTTGGGATGATCCTGAGGCTCATAATCTACAGGATATGTTTGGAAAAGCATTAAGACCTATTATGAGAAGTAGACCTTTTCAATTTTTCTTAATAATTCCAAATTTTATTATATTCTTTTTTGCAGCGATATCTGGATTCTTTGGTACAAATGACGCACAGGCCTCCCTTGCTACAGTTTTAACGTGGATAGTGTGGTGGGCATTTTTATTATTGATGATCATGGGTGTTTCACGTCTATGGTGTGTTATATGTCCTTTTGGCGCTATGGGAGAGTGGAGCTCTCGTTTTTCTCTTTGGGGTACTGGAAATAAAAGGTTTTCTTTAAATCTACAATGGCCAAAAAGTTTGAAAAACTTATGGTTAGTCAATTCATTCTTTATCTTCTTCTTGTGGATGGATAATGTTTTTGGTTTTGGAAATTCACCCGTTCTTACTGGATATTTTATTGTTGTACTTGTTGTATTGGATGTTGCTATTGCAATGGTCTATGAAAGAAGAAGCTTTTGTAGATATATGTGTCCTATAAATGGTTTCATCGGTTTACAGGGATTATTTGCAGGATTTGAAATGAGATCTAAATCTTCTGCGGTTTGTAGAGCATGTAGAGGTAAATGGTGTCTAAAAGGTCGTGAAGCAGAAGGTGGTGGATATGGATGTCCTATGTTCCTCTATCCTGGTGGTAATGATACAAACAAATATTGTATTCTATGTACTGAATGTTTGAAATCTTGTCCAAATAATACAATGAGAATCGGAATAAGACCTCCATTAAAAGATCTATGGACAAATAAATCATTTAGTTTTGATGAAAGTTTCAATGTTATTGCTTTATTAGGTGTATCTACAATTGCTCCTATACTATTAATTAAATTAGTCATTGTAGTTGAGGATTTAATTAGTGGTGGAAAAGCTGAACCTATCCATGCAATTTTATCAAAAACAATTTTGTATGTTTTGGGATTAGTGACCGCATTTGTGTTAGTAATGAGTATAATGTTTGTTGTCAGTAAGATAACTGCTCCAGAGGAAAGTTTCAAAGGTGCAAAACACTATACAAATATTTATGCTTCTGCCTTAGTACCACTTCCATTAATGAAGTTAATTGCTGATATTTTGGATCATCTATTAAGAAATGGTTCTAGTGTTATCTGGGTCGTTTACAATTTCTTTGCTGATTTTCCACAAGGTCGTGCAGATTCTGAAAATGCAATACCGATTTCATCTCCATTTGCTTTAAATAATACAACAATTATATTTTCACTTCAAGCATTATTCTTAACTCTTGGATTTTTCAGTTCTGCATACGTAATTCGCAAACTGTATGAAAATTGGGAACCACAAAGGAAATTCTCTTCTGAAAAGGAGGCTAGGACTGCAACTATAATTATGATGGTATTATCCATATCTATCACATTATTTAATATTTGGGCTTTAGCTGGTCCAGCAAAAGCGTAACACAATCAAGAAATAAAATTTAATTGAAACTAATTTTATAAATTCAAAATATGATTATTTTAAAGATTTAGAAATATTTTATAATAGATCAGATTTTAATTAAATACTAAAGTACAGTCATAAAATTAAAATAATTTAATTATAATTTTTTTATATACATAGACAAAAAGGACAAACAAAAATGAAGAAAATTAATTTTATGATATTCT
>JAOUKW010000291.1 GCA_029882335.1 Candidatus Heimdallarchaeota archaeon
TCAAAATAAATACTAAAATTACCAGTTATATTTGTTATAAACCATGTAACATTATAACGTTTAGAATCACTATCAATATTAAAATCAAAAATCATGTTTGGGTCATATGACAATATTTCAACTTTTTTAGAAATATTTAATAATTCTCCATTTAAATCCAAATTATTCTCGGATATAAATACATCCTTGTTATTATACAAAGAATAATTTGTATAATTTAAAGTAATAATTTGATTTAACTCAATTAATCCATTTTCGGATTGATCTATGATTCCAATTGAAAAGTCACCATCTGTTGAAATTGTATTATTGTTCATCCTGAAATTTGTTGATTGACCAATAAATGACATATTCATTACTTCATTTTGATTAATTACCATGTTATTTAAAGTGAAATTAATGTTGTTACTATGTTGAATATATAGACATTCAGCATTTGTGGAATTAATATTAAATGAATTATTAATAAATAATAACTTATCTGTGCCAGAAATTTTATTGATGAAATAATTAGTTGTTGTATTCAATATTATATTTGACTCTAAGGTAATATTATAAGATTCTTGAATACGAAAAGAATTCAATTTCAATGAAATTATATTTTCAATTAGATTATCAGAAATAAGAATATTGGATGAATTATATAGAAAGACTAAATTTGTTATTACATTATTATTTATCTCCGAAATTACATTTTGATCAATTGTCACATTAACACTATTGATAATTTTAATTGCATATGTTTCTGAATTAGTAAATGCATTTAATCTAGTAAAGGTATTATTTCCAATTATTATATTTTGACTATTTATAATTTCAAGTGCAACTGATGCAATGCCATTATAATCTGTAAATGTATTATTAGATATCACACAACCATTACAATCCTGTATTATCAATTTAACACCAATATACGTTTGACCAGTATATACTAATTCGGTATTATGAACATGAATAAATCCATTTACAGATGATAACCACGGTAAATTAGTATTAATACAAATTAATAATATAGGTATAAGAGCAAATTTATTCACTTGGTGTCCTCCTCCTAATTAATATAACAATAATCATCATTATAATCGGATAATTCAAACGATAACCTGAATCAGAGTAATAATATTCATCATATTCAGAACTAATCACACCACTACCTGTAATACTTCTGTTAGAATCCGAGGAAGAGTCTGAATTATTCGCTTCAACATAAAATATAAATCGATACTGAACCTCATTATGAAATCGATCTGTCAAAGAAATTAATAATTCATGAATACCAATAGATACAGATGAAAGTACAATTTCTAACTGATTGGAATTAATACTTCCCCATTCGGTAATCTCTATACCATCAAGATAAATTGCAAATCCCTCCATATTATTTTCCTCAATTCCAAACTGAATTATATCATTAGGTAAAACCGTTGATTCATTGAAATCACCATACAAAAGAATAGGAGGAGTATTGTCAACTATTATTTCCTTTCTAACATAAGTATCTGAATGTGAAATTTCTACAATATAAATCCCCTCACTATTTGTTGGAAAAGTATGAGTATACCAATTATCGATACTCACTGATTCAACAGTTAATTCAGTATTATTTGTAGGATTCGTAACCTTAACTACTGATGCTGATGTGGAGTAATAATTTATGGAAATATACTGATCCAAGGGATTATAAGTATAATTTTCCAATATAACTCTATTTTCATTAGTCAACCAAGACATTACACTATCGAAAAATTGAATATTATTACCAGATCTCTCACACCCCATGAATACACAATTATCCATAAAAGCATTTGTAGAAGATACTAATACCCTACCACTCGATGGAATATCATGAGTAGCTACAACATTTAGAAAATCATAAAGATAAGATCCAGATATTACTGTAGTCCTTTTATCATCAAGTATGTTCAAATAATTTCCCCAATGATCATGATTACGCGCATTCCCCATTTCTGTTGAATTGAAAATATCCACAGACCACGGATTCAATTGCATTATATCCGTTTGTTCGATAGTATTCATTTCTATTTGATATGGTCTTAAAAATTGATTCATTACATTTACCTGAGTAGACATCCAATACGACTCACTTAATAATCCAAAACCATTAATTAATAAACTACCACCATTCATAACATAGCTATGTATGACATTCATAATAGCCGAATTCCAATTATGATTATTAGCTAAATATTCTCGCGATAACATATCCGGCATCCATAAAACATCGATGTCTAATAATAGCTCGTGAGTTAATCCTTTGAAATTATGCTCTACTGTATATCCATTTCTTTTTAAATACAAGAAAGCCTCTCTTGTAAACTCACCATTAATACGATTAAATCCATATAAATCAAATTCAGTATATGAGGTATCCATTAATATACTACCTTTATATTCTTTATCAATTAAAGTACTCATAGTAAAATTCATCTCATAATTACTAAACACATGTTTAATCGAGATTACACCAACATACAAACCATAAGAAATCAATGTTGATGAGTTTAAAAACATAGGCGATCTCCCAGATTTTTCCACAAAACTGTGATTGCTCATGATAGTACTAATATTTCCAGAAATATCAACTGATAATTCATTCGGATTAAAAGAAGTATAAATCCATTGAGATAATTGATTAACTCCTCCTCTAGCATGAAATTCAGATAAAACACCAGATCCAATCGTATCTGGAATTATAATACTACGCGAACCATTAATCAAGATATCTAACCAAGTTTTTGTTATATTTACTTGTCCAAATCCGTAATAATCTCGGTTTTTGGATCCATTCAAATTACTTGAATGCTTTAATAACATGGATTTAATAATTGATGGATCATAAGAGATAGAATTATCATTCATCGCATGCATTAAAACAGCAATTCCAGAAACAATTAACGGAGAAGAAAATGAAGTTCCAGAACCAATTGCTAATCCATAACTACTTTTACTGGCCAAGAAAACAGACTCACCCATATGTACTACATCAGGTTTTGATATATTATCCAAATTAGGACCAATCGATGAAAAATCAGATATATAGTCACTGGAATTAATAGATCCAACACCGAACGCTAATGGATGCGAACCAGGTCCTGTGGCGAATCTTGCTATATTATCCCCATTACCTCCATTTCCTACACTACCCACCAATGTTATATTATTATTATATAGTATTGAAATAACAGGATCCCAAATTAACGGATCACCCGAGAAGCTAGTATTAATAATATCAACATTTTTAGATATTAAATAATCAAAAGCACCCAAGAAATCCCCCCCAATGAAACCAGTTCCTGCATTTCCAAGCATGGCAGAAAATATCGTAGCACCAACGGCTGCTCCTAACGATGAATTTCCAGTCTTACCTACTATACATGAGGCGACTGCTGTACCATGTAAATGATCACCATTGGGATAAGAATCAGAAAAATCTGCTTGTTCAAATGAAACATGAGTCAAATAGGGATGATTTATGTCAACTCCAGAATCAATTATACCTATCTTGATTCCACTGCCATTATATCCAATATTTGCAGATAATTTAGATACCTGCTCTGATTCTACTAAATTATCGGGATTTAATATTATCTCATCTCTTATTTTAGATTTATCCGTATTCACATCAAAATTTTGCGATTTAAATACCCCATTATACAATACTTCAGTAGCCTGTCCATGATTTAATGTTTGATTTACTAGATATTCCTGATATAATTCATCAAGATCAAATAAATTCACCATATCGTTTTTAACAACTTGATTATAATTCTTAATATCAATTGAATTACCATATCCCCTATCTAAAACTAATGCATTTAAATTGGGATATCTATCCAATACTCTGATTTTACCATTATCAATTAAATATTTTAAACTATCAAATTTCATTGAATCATCAACAAAATAAACAAATCTACCATTGGTAGGATCTAAACTAGTCGCACTTTGATCTGATTGAATTGAACTATTAAGACCAATAGATTGCAGATAAGGAGTTGGTAGTATTAACAAAACAGAGAATAAAATTAACAATTTACACACTATATGCATACTAACCATACTATCTACGCCTTATATATGTTTATTCTAAATTGTAATAATAAAACGTATCGAATTTACACACAATAATTGTAGATAACTAATTTATCATTCATATTCTATGTTTTTAATAGATTTTGGAACTAAACTTATTTGACTCTTATCAATGAACAATACCAAATCTGTCAAATCCCCCAAAGAAACAGGTATACTTACTATTGGATTATACGAAATCGAGAGTTTAGAGAGATACTGCAATTTTCCAATTGATTCAGGTAAGTGAGTAATTTTATTCTTACCTATATCCAAGGTAGTCAAATATTGAATATTTGAAATGGATTCTGGAATTGAAGTAAGAGAATTAGATCGTATGTCTAATTCTGTTAAATTCTCAAGTTCACCAATCCAATCAGGAAGTTTAGATAATTTATTCCCTGAAATTATTAACTTTTCTAATGCATGCAATTCGCCGATAGATGCTGGAAGATCTTCTATTTTATTTCCACTAAAGTCTAATACTAATAATTTATATAAAGAACCAAAACAATCAGGTATAACTGCCAATTCATTCGAACCAATTAATAACGATGTAAGATTAGTTAAATTACCAAGAGAATTAGATAGATTTGTTAATTTATTCTTATATAAATCAATATAAGAAAGACTATGCAAATCATAAAACCATTCAGGTAAACTACTTAATTTATTACGCCACATCACTAAACCATCAAGATAATTTAATTGTCTAAGAGATTCAGGAAGATATCCTATTTTTGTATTTATGGAAACCAATGACCTTAATTTACGAATGTTACCTATCCATTCAGGCAATTCTAAAAGAAAATTATTAGAAATATCAAGCATATTTAAATTTTCTAACTCAGAAATCCATTCAGGTAATTGAAATAAGAAATTATTAGGTATCATTAAATCTGTTAAATTATACAACTTCCTAATTGATTCAGGTAATGCCCTTTTAGAAACTGTCAATGATAATCTTTCCAAAGATTGCAAAGAATCAAGATCAAATTCCATATCATCAGCTTCAGTTATACGTAATCCAATTAACTTATCTCCTTTTATTTCATACTCACATTTAGAAAGATCTACCGATATTCCTCTTGCTTGTATCTCTTCTTTAAACTGAATTATAGGATTTGTATTAGTCATTTATACACCTTTTAATTCCAATTAATTACCCAATTTCTCATAGAAATTTAAATAACTTGATATATTAACACTTATTTGTCTAATGACATCCCTAATTTATTGAACGATAAAGATTACTTAAATCAAATTACTATATTATGTACTTGTTTAGCCCCCTCAACTTAGAAAAAAAAATCCGCAGACCTTATAAATTTTAATACTTTCAA
>JAOUKW010000292.1 GCA_029882335.1 Candidatus Heimdallarchaeota archaeon
CCATTTTTCTCCTGCTTTTGCTCCATGAAAATATACAATTTTATCAAATACCACGAAATTCAATGGTATTATCCTAGGAAAATCATTATTATCCATCATAGCAAGTTGTCCGATTTTAGCTTCTTTCACAATATATTCAAAATTTTCATTATCTGAATACTGAAATTCTTCTCTTCTCATAATTTTGTTCCGAGTTTATATTTTATAAAATATTTCTCTTTCAGCGTAAATTAACCGCAAATTATATTTGTTGATTGTTTGTAATTATGAAAACATGGATAAAAATCTCTTATATACTTCATCAGTTGATTTTTTAAACTCTTTTTGTACGATTGGGTCAAGTAATTTATCTTGATTCCCTTTAACTATCTCATACATTTCATCAGATTTTCTTACAAGTTCTCTTTTGACGATCACAGATGTGTTATGATCTAAATTTGAGATGAAAAAGGCAAAATTGTAGATGCCCCGATGTTCAATCATTATTGTAGCACCTCCAAGATCTATATTTCCTAATGAATCAGCTCCAATTAGCATTTCTTCTCCAGCTGCATCCAAGGAGAAAACTAAACCTGCAAGTAGTGATTTATCAAAGCCTATTGCATCTTCATTCCAAAAATGTTCAAAAATTAATCCTTCATTTTCTGTTATTATGGCACCAATAAGTACCGGAAAACTTTCTGATATGTATGATTCTTCATTCCTACGTATCATAGTCTTTGCTATGGTTGCTCTGTCAATGTTTGATTCTAATCCTTCACTTGTTTTTGATTGTGATTTAATTGAATTTGCTTTCTCGACTGCTTTGGCTAACCACGTCTCTAATTCCTTTAATGATGCTTTATAAGATAATAGAAAATTAATTACTCCTGAATTTAATGAAGCTATGATTGGATCGGATGCTCTTTTGTCTCTAACTCTATATATAATTTGTAAATGAGGAGAAGCATCTTTGGCATATTCTGCAAGATGTAATGGGTTAAAATCATCTGTCTCTTTTCCTAAATCTGCATCCATGATTATTACATTACAATTTTCGTAATTTAGAAATTCATTAGCTTGGCTTTCAGTATTAATTATTTCTATAATATACTCATGTTTTGTTTCTAGGTGTCTTTTAATGCGTTCATTATCATGGTCATCAGATCCAATTACCAATATTGTTTGGGTTGGTATCTCTTTATTTTTTAATTCTATTTTTTCTGCAATTCGATCATTTGATTCTTTTAATTTTATTACTATTTGTGTAATACTTTCCATGACAACATCAGAGAGGTAATGTTTTTTGATATCTTTAATGTGGTTGATAATTAGTTCTGTCATTAATTCTGATATTTCCTCTTCAGTCTCCTCGTAGTTCCAATTTGATAGATTTCTTACAAATATTGAAAATTGAACTTCTTCATAGAATCTAAATATAACTGAAATGCCACCAAAATTAATTTCTTTTAATGGTTCTTTTGATGTAAATAATTCCTGTCCCATAATTGAAATACCAGATAAGAAACCAGCAAAAAGAACAGCATCATTTTGTAGTAGTTCTTCAAAGAATTTTGTATATCTTGGTACTGTTTTGTGTGTGATCATCATACCAACAAAACGAGCTGGTTCTTCTTCATTAAAAGAAAGGGTTGGATCAAGTAATAAATATGATGCTTTACTAAGTTTTGGTGGTTTTGTTACAAATGTAGTTATCATTTTATTGATTTCATGTTTTGCATTTTGTTCTGAAACCATTTTGTACATATCTTTTTCTGTTACTGGTTTTGGTAGAAAACAATCTACACTTCCATGGTTTATAATATTTGAAATAAGTGTTGAATTCCTTTTCCTTGAAACCACAACTATTCTAGCAAGGGGATGATTGATTCTTACTACTCTAGAGGTTGTAATTATATCGAACTCACTGTCATTGTCTAGGATTACGATAGAAAAAATTTCCTGTAGTAAATATGTTATTCCTTCATTGATATCCGAAACTTGATGGTAGTCATAATGTTCATTTTTATCTAAATATCTTTTGAATTTTTGAAATTCTTTTGATTGGCCAACAAATAATATTTTAATTAATTCTAGTTTGGTCTGTTTTGTTTCTATTTTAAACAATTCACCCAAATCAAATTCATTATTTTCATTATTTGGTTCCATTCTCGTTTATTTTAATAATGATGTTATATTAAAATAACCTTCTATTACATAGTGTGTAAGATTGGAAAAACAATTAAAATTGATTCTTTTTTTTGTTATAAATTAGTTATCTTTTAATTTCCGGATATGAACCGATTCTTTTAATATTGTACAGTTTCAATTGATCTATGTTGTAAACCTCATTTCCTTTAAGATTTGAATTAAGAAAGGCTATGCCTTGATTTTGGTTTGGTTTTTGAGTCATTGCAACCACCGTTCCCACCTCTGTTTCATTTACTCTTATTGTATTTGTACTAGTTTTTCCTTGAATTTCAAAGGAATATAAATATTTACGAGGTCTTCCTCTATGATACATTCGAGATAATGGTTCTTGACCCAAGAAACAACCTTTTTCTAACGATACCGCGTCATTTAGTCCAATTTCATATGGATTTTCTCCTAGGAATATATTCATTGGTGGAATGCCGTTTGTTATTAAATAAGCATTTAACGCATCTATTTTTATTTCCTCTCCTTCAATAATTTGGTCAGTTTGGATAAAATTTCCCTTAATGTTTTCAAAACCCGGTACTTCATCATTTAATTCAAATTGTAAATATAGTTTAGGTGTTTCTTTAGTTATATCTTCTAGTTTTATATTCATGGAAAGTTTATATTTTAACAAATCCTCTATCAGGTTATTTTTCATATGATCTGGACAAATCAAAATAAAATGATCTTCTAGTTTCTTAATCCAAAAAATTGAACGTATTTTAGCTTGAGGTGAGAGGAAAGCACTTCTATAATATTTATTGAATTCCTGTTTTTCTATATTTTGTGTGACTATACCATTCAAGTACTCCATTCTTTCATTTCCAGATATTTTAATAATGATCCAATCATTTAGGTAAATAAATTTAGATTTATTCATAAATTACTGATATTACCTATAAGCTAAAAATCTCAATATAACACTAATTTAAATTTGTTTTAATTTCTAATACATTTTACTCGAAATAAAAACGTAATAGAAAATAATTTTCTATAATTTTTTTTAAAAGTTTATAAGGTTTCAATTGGGCAGAAAGTTATGTATATTGATACTCATCTTGATACTAGATGGGCATTGACAAGGCAGGATAGATCATTTTCGATAAGATCAAGCATTGGCCATATTGATTTGGATAGAGCTAGAGATGCGAATCTGTTATGTGGTTTTTTTACCGGTTATCCTACTGAAAGTCAATATTCAACTGAAAGTATGTTAAAAGATTGGATAATAATGACCAATGATCCTAATAATCATTTTATTAGAATAAATCAATACCAAGATTTGGAAAAACACCTAAATTTATTGAAAACAGGTAGTACAGATAAAATTGGATCTGTTTTACATTTTGAAGGAGCAGCTGGGATTGATACAGAATTGAATAGATTGTATATTTATTATGATTTAGGATTACGCTCTTTGGGGGTAACTTGGAATGATACCAATCAATTTGCTACTGGTGTTCCCGGACCAATAGAAAGAGGATTTACAAAAGAAGGGTTAGATTTATTAGATGCACTAAATTCTTTGGGTATTATGGTAGATGTTTCTCATTTGAATGACACGAGTTTTTGGGATGTAATAAATCATTCCACTGGTCCGGTATTTGCTTCTCATTCAAATTTACGTAAATATGCAGATGATCCTAGAAATCTTACTGATGAGATGGTTATTGCTATCTCAGATACTGGTGGTTCTATTGGTATCAATCTTTGTAAAGGATTCCTATCCACCGATCAGGCTAAACATCCAGCAAATATGGGTTGTGCAGTATCAATGATTAAAGAGGTAATTGGGTTAACTTCTATTAATTCAGTTCATATAGGTACTGATATGGATGGATGTACATTATCTGATGATTTACTGGATATAACGTCTATGCCAACGTTTTTTACCAAAGTACGTAATGATTTGGATTTATCAGAATCAGAGATAACTAAAATTAAGAGAGAAAATATCATGAGAATTATGAAAGTTTGTTGGAATTAACATATTTTTTTTGTTTATTAACCAAGTAAACTATAAATGCGATTGTTATAATTGTGTAATTGCCGTAATTCATACCTACATTCGGCTCAATAGTTGCTTCTATTATATTGGATATATTAAAATCTGAATTATTTATTGAGCTATCAGGAAACCATAAATGATAATTTACAGCATAAGATTCAACAATGGAATAGGATATTGGGTCTGTTTCTCCAGGTAGTGAATTAATTAGATTATCCATTACATTGTCAAATGAAAATATTTCTCCAGTATTAATTTCTGTTATAAAATTCAATCCCGGTGAATATTGAACTTTCTTAATGCTAATTAATTCGTTATTATATGCTGTTAAATTATAATCTGTTAAATTATACACCTCTATTTGATATTCTCCTGTGCCATTAAATACTAAAGTTTTATTATAATTTGAGTTTAGGTCTGTTATTGTATAATTACCAGTTGCATAACCTGTCTCATAAAATACCTCATATTCTTTAATAAATATATTTGTATTATTTATCAATACCGTTTTTATTTCTACGAATTCATATAATTCGTAATAATTGAGATCTGTAGTTAATAATATGTTATTATCTAATGGAAAATTCTCTGATTTTATATTTGTCTGATAGATGTAAAAATTTTCTTCCATAGTTTGTAATGAACGAATCCAAGTTATATTACTTGAAAAATCTTTTTTATAAAGTTGTGTATTTAGATGTTGTCCATTTACTTTGTTGAATGTAACCTTTATAGAGTAATTTTCATTTTCACTGTAATCATATGTTATTTTCTGATGAAAATTACTAAGTTGATCCCCTTCTTGGATTGTACCATCGGAAAATATTATGCCATTTTGATCTAGAAACCAATCACCACTACTTATTCCTTGATTTTGTCCGTAGGAAAAAATTACAGAATTGGTTAGTAAAACTGTTAATATTATCATTGAAAATAACAGTCTCATTTACTATCATATTATAACTAGCTGAATTTATTTATATTCATTTATAAATATAAAATTATTTTTTCTCATTTCCTGAGAAAATTGTAACTTTATTCTACATGACTGAAATAATATTTTTCCTACAAACGAATTTTAGTTAAAATATACTCATAAAAATACGTTGTAATAATCAATAATTATTTAGTAATTAAACAACCTTTTCAATTATTTATGGGGAAATAAATTATGAGTATAACAAGTAACGTTACAGATGAATTTGTAACAGTAAACAAAATTAATCTCCATGTATCTACGTTTGGTG
>JAOUKW010000293.1 GCA_029882335.1 Candidatus Heimdallarchaeota archaeon
AAATACAGCAGTGTTCAAATCATTATATAGTGTTGTTGAATAATCATGATATTCTTTTAAAACGAAATTAACTCCATCATTTGCTTTTATTTCTTCAGTTCCTGATAATCTTTCCTCAATGAAACCCATTTTTTGAGATGTTACTTCCCGTACTTCCTTCCAATCATCAATTCCAATTTTTCTAGTTTTAAGCATGATTATGAAAGCAATTATAGACAAAATTGTGAATGAAATACCGATAATAATATTTTCAATAAATAATGCTATCAACACACCAACCATTAATAGTATATTTGAAAATACAATTAATGATAATACAGAAAAAAATGTGGATATTGAATTAACATCTCCATCTACTCTTTCTATCATCATTCCTGGTTTGTATTCATTATGAAACGTCATATCTAAATCAACACAATGTTTCATTAATTCGAATCTCATATCATTGGTTGCTCTCCACGCAAGATCATTACTTAGATATACATTAAAAATGTAGATTAGTTCCTGTATTATGGCTATCGTGATAAATAATAACGCAGCATCTCTTAATACTTCAATGGAAGCAAAATTATTTACAGAATCCAAATATTTCCTTATTATTTGTGGATTATAAATTTGTAGAAATATATTGATTAATATAAAGAACCAAAGAATAAACAATCTTTTTCGATAAGGCATTACAAAGGGTTTTAGTAATTTCCAGTGTTTTGAAAGTGACAATCCCATTACGATAAATGTATAAAATAATTATTTAAGTTTGATTATCTGTTCAAATTCAAATGGTGTAAACCCTGTATTAGATAATAATGTCAGTTTCAATTAATGTCAAGTGAAAATGACTTATGGATCACCCTAAAAAGGAGTTTGAAAATAGATGTAGGGTATTCAATACTTTAATCTGTAAAATAAATAATTAATTATCCATTTTGATCGCTATTATTACAAATTATCAAAGATTTTTCTGGAGTATTCTTTATATTTTTCAGAAGGACTAAAATCTAATCCCCTTGCTGTTTCCATTTGTATATGTCTTAGTTTCATTAAATCTTTGATAAAATCTTTATCATTTTCATTTAATTCAATAATAGAATTATAAGAATTGATAAAACTTTTCGTAATATTTTCTTTATTATCAAAATTATTAATGATTAAATTATGTAAATAACTGGCAATATCAAATAGATTAGATCCTCTTCCAGCTAAATCAAAATCGATAAAATAAACATCTTCAGATATAGTATATAATGCATTAAATGGAGGGCTATCTCCCCAAATAATTGTTTGAAAACCGAATTTATCGGATTGTTCGATTTTTTCTTTCAAAAGATCTGCATGTTTGATATAATATGCATAATACTCATTTCCTGCTTTTTTTTGTAGAAAATCATAAATTTCATTTAATATCTTGCCAGGATTTTTGTTTTGAATATTTTCATCTTGATAATCAATAGAAATTTTATGTATTGTTGCTAAATTTTTGGCAAATATACTTGCTCTCTCCTCTGTAAGTATAAAGTCAAAACTGATCATAGTACCAGAGATGAAGGGAGAGACTGTTAAATATCTAATTCCAGATGGTGTATCAAGTTCTATTTGATAGTCTGAAGAAGAGGTTTTAAGAGGATGGTCTACATTTATAGATTCCTTTAGAAAGTTTAACCATTTTCCTTGAAATGTCAATTGATTTATATTTACAAAATTATTGTTTGTTTTGGTAATTCTTACTGTATATGATTCTAATTCGGATTGGATTTTATAAATATCAGTCTCTACTGAGCTTATTAATTCACATGATTTCACAACAATTCCATATCGTGAATCTACCAATTTGATAATTGAATCTATATGAATTTTATCTTCATCGAAGATAATTTCATCATTATGGGTCAAAGGGTTCACCATACAATTAAAATTTCAAAAATTTTATTTAAAAGATTTTGGTAACATCTGAACATATTAATCTTATATTCTAATCTATGAAAAGTTCAAAACTATCTGATTATTAAAGTTATAATAATATCAGGAATTTACTTATTGGTATTTTAGAAAAATTTCTCATTAAAGAAGCTATCAAATCATTAATTTGAGTGAATATATTAAGTAATATCTAATTTGTATAGAAATTTTTACTACTATTATCTAAAATATGAATATATCAGAAAAATAAGTAAAAATATTTAAATATATTTTTGAAATATTAATTAATGATATAGTCTATTCTCAATAATTTAAAGAATAAACCATTTGAAATATAGTTTTATTAATTTCAATTTTCTACTTTCACATTATAAATACTCCATATCAATGAAATTATTTGTTTGAAGTATAATTTAAAAACTAACCAACTATATTATTGAAAAATTCACTTTATTCATTATTAATTAAAGAATCTGCTTTGAATTTATTATTATTATAGTTTAATCGATTAAAAATTAATCAATTTACCATCTAATTGTGAGTAATTGTTAAGAATTGAAAATAAAATATCACTTATGGATAAAAAAAAAAGCTGCCTACCCGATTAGCAGTTATTTGTGTAATAAAAAATAAAGAGGGAAAAATATTGTTAATCAATCAAATTCATACATCCAGTAAATCCAAAGAAGGTTTGTGGTTGTATCCTGGAGGTAGATTAGAACAAGGTGAAACATATGTGGATGGTGCTATCAGGGAGGTTAAAGAGGAGACGAATCTAATAATAAATCCAATTTCTCTATTAGGTATGAAAAACTGGGTAATGAGTGAAAAAGAGGATGAAGGGATCCAAACATATTTTCATGGAGTTGACGTCATTTTAGGTTGTGATTTTGTTGAAGGTGATTCTAAACTGAATATTGATGAAGGTATCAATAAAATAAAATTTTTTACTCTGAAAGAAATTCATGGTCTTGAAAATTTACAGGGTGATGTCATTAAATTTGCAGAAAGTATGATCACTGGAAAATCTATTCCTTTGATTAAAAACCTTCATAAACAGGGATGGGCTGAACGATATACATTTTATCGTCATTAAAGGATAAGGTTTTACTAGATCATTATTGAATATGTTTTGATAGAAGCTTATTGATAATATCACATTTAAAGGTTAGAGGGATTATAGATATAATTCAATATAGTTTATTAATTCGTAAAAATAAAATTTGTCATTTTAGCAATCTCTCGGCAATTTCACATACTTCATCGAATTCCTTGGATGTTCAATAATAAATTTCAGCAGAAGGATTTTGTTTTTTATATCGTCTATATCTGCTTTTTCTTTGATTATTCGGATCATATGTCAATACTTTGTATTAGTCAGATATTGTGATATACTTAGGATCAACAAAATCAGTTAACCATACATTATTTTCGGTCACATAAAATTTGATACCATCAGCAAACATTTTCATGGAATTTATGATTAGTATATCACATTTACCTGGTCTATTCCCAACATGTTTTGCAACTTCTAGATCCTCAGATAAATGTACATGATGGCGTTTCATCGATTTCAAACCTTCCTTCAAAATAGAACTTACAAATTTGGATGGAGTTCCATGAAACAATATATCTGGAGGGGATTTTTCCTCAAATTCTATTTCGATTTCAACGGTGTGACCTTGATTTGCCCTTATCTTTGTTTTATCATGATTAAAGGCATATCGTTTTTTATTGTCATTTTTCATTAAATCTTCTAATTCTGTTAATGAAAGATTTATTCCCTTAAGTATTACATCTACCTCAACCCAACCCTCTGTATCCATTACTGCTCCAATTACTTCAGGTTTATGGCGTAATATTAAAGATAAAAACTTACTTTTTCTAGTATAATTTGGTTTACTCATAGTATTATGATTGTATAATTTATACTAAACCTTTTGTAATGTTTATGAGTTGAATCATTAAATCTTTGGTTTTCCTTTTTTAGTTAATGATCATTTATTTCTAGACTATAATTTTCTGTATTTTGCATAAAAATTTGATATTTGACAATTAAACAGTAAAAAACCTTAATTTGTCTAAAATTTAAATTTCATCAGATGAATGAGGTATATGAATTGTGGCAAGAAGGAAAATATACCTCTGCAATACAATTAATAGATAAGCAAAACGTCGATCAATCATTTAATAAAAACGTAGAAATACTAAATCTTTTACTTAAAACATTACTCCTACTTCAATCAGAAAATAAAACTCAAGCGTTGAAAGTTTTTGAAGATATTTCTGCAATTATGGATCAAACAATAGATACAATTTCTATTCACAATAGAACGTATAAACGAATTATTGAATTTAGTATCTCAAACACTAGTTCCAAAGAATTAATTATTCAATTTGATAAACTTGAAAAATCAAGTATTTGGAAAGATTCAGATATTGCCAACAAAATCTTCCAAGGCTATTTTTATCAATATTATGGGTTGAAACTCATGTATAATAGAGAAGAGTTAATTAAGTCTACATCTCTGTTAAAACAATCATTAATTATTTTTCAATCATTGAATTTTAAATTAGAAGAGTTGAAAATAAATCATCGAATAGCTCGAAATTATTATTGGTTAGGTGAGCTTGAAAAAGGTATTGAGTTAATTACATCCATGATTGAATTAAGTAAGAAAAACAATATAAATAACATCCTTGGTGCAAATTATAATTTGTATGGTTCATTATTATTCCTTAAAGGAGATATTATTGCTGCAAAAAAAATCACCATGCTGGCATTAGAATTGGATTATCAATATAATGATATTCATGAAGAGGCAGCTGCCTTGATTTCATTAGGTAAAATCCATTTAAGTCAAGGAGAAATTGATTTAGCAAAAAAATGTTTTATTGAGTGTTATAAATTACGTATTCCTATTTCGTCTCAAATATTCATTACAGATTCATTAGTTAGATTAATCCAAGTATTCATTATTGATAACAATTTAAATGAAACAGAAATGTATTATGCAAAATTGGTTGCATTATATAGTCAATCGAACAATAATTCAATGGTTTATTTTGGAATGAAGTTAGCTGAAGCGTTAATACTTAAATCAAAAAAAAGAATGATTCATATATCTAATGGACAAGCGATTTTAAACGATCTTGCTAATATCGAATTTTCTTATTTCGAATATCAAGTAATCGTCATCTTTAATTTGGTCGAAATTTTGTTTAATGAATATCTGCAGTTTAAAGAACCACAAATAATACTTGAAATTAATCAGTTACTGGAAAAATTAACAACCAAAGAACATTCATCATATGCAATTTCAGGTACTATCTTATTTATTCGGTATAAATTATGCCTGCTTATTAATAACACCCAATTAGCTGAAAAATTACTATTAAATCTAGTAAAACAAGCTCAACACCGAGGTTTCTTTAATATCGCGTTACAATCAGCATATGAGTTGGAGAATTTTAATAATTTATCAGAAGAGCTTGTTCCTAGTAAATT
>JAOUKW010000294.1 GCA_029882335.1 Candidatus Heimdallarchaeota archaeon
CGTGCGATAGCATCTTTTTCTGCTAATTTATTGCTTAATACTGCTGCAATTATTCCCATGATTCTGTGTAGTTGAATTATGTCGTTTCTATTCCTTTTTTGACAAAGTTCAATAAATGATGGTGTAAAGTAAATTTTTAATCTTTGCAATTGTTCTGTTAGGAAAAATAATGTCATTCTTTGAAAATGAACTTCAATATCAAGTCTTTCTTCAACTTCATCGTTTTCAAGTAAGATTAAAAGTAATTGATCCACAATTGATATTGCATCATTTAATCTTTGATCACCAATTGCAATTGTGGATGATAATAATAAAATGTGTGCAAGAGTTGTTAATGCTTCTCTATAAACAGGATCATTCTCATTTACATTTTGCATTCGAACTTCGGTTGATAAATCAAGTAATTGTTTGATACATAAATCTAATTCTTTATTTAATAATCGATATTGTCCCAATTCAAGGAGTTTGACATATTCTGAAATATCTGTTCTTACTACTTTTGTAAATGCTTTTAGTTCTATATACTCTGGAAATTTGTGTTCAATAACAACTTCATCGGTAACCTTGGTATGAATTGATCCTTCTCCTTGTTTTTTTACAACTTCAATTGCAGAATCAATTATTTTTTGTATCCTATCTACTGGATCATATCTTTCCTGGGATTTAACTGAATACGTTATTTCTTCAGATAATAATCGTTCATGTATTTTTTTAAGAAAGTTGATATCCATATCAGAATTTATTTTGTCAAGTAACAAAGTTAGAAATGCAGAATTCCACATAGCTTCAATTTTTAATTCTCGTGAAACCTCAACCAATCTCATATCTGATGAAACAATTGTGCAGCTTTCTTGTTTTGCCAAAAGAATAACAGACATGTCTGGTGTTTGTGGTAGTTTTATTTTCACCTTTTGTTGAGATTCCACTTCAAATTTTTTTAATTTTGTGGGATTTATTTCCCTTGTAATGACTAGTGGTTCGATTACTCTTCTCATATACCACCTCATTTCTTTATTAACATAATCTGAAATGAATACCTTAATTTTCAATTTTCTAAGAATTTTGTTGAATCTTTCATAATCATTTGGATTTTCTCCAAACGCAGCAATAAAGAAATTTGTGTCAATACAATAATTATTAATCAATTTGCTATCATTTGTACAGAGTTTTTCTCTTTTAAAATTTTAACTTAACAATTGCGAGATATTGATAAGTAGTAAATAATTCTCAATCTGATTTGTTATATCCAAATATATTTTAATGCAATTACAATAAAATAATTTAGGGGAATTTGCATATGAAATTTATATTAAAAGCAAAAATATTCATATTCGTTTTATTGCTGTTAATAGTCCCTATGGTCGGTAAATCTGCTCATGAACCATTAGACAATGAATTTAATTTAATATTACGTACAAATACAAGCGTTGCCCAATTAGGTGATTCTCTATATTTTACTTATGGTTTAGTAGATAATGATTCAATATATTTAGCTGGGTATGACTACCGCTTAATCTTAATCAATTCAAATTTTACAACAATTGATTTTAATCCTGAAGATTTTGAATATGTTACTTTAATTGATGGTCTTACTGAGGCCAATTTAATGGATTTTGATTTATTTTTGTGGCCGAATGAATATCCTATTCTTACTCATTCCAATGTATTTAATTTATTACTGGAAGTAAATATCACCGAAATAACTCCTAGTGTTCATCGATCTATTTTGTCAATTGAAATTTTTGTATCAAGTGATATAGACTTCACGATCGACTTTTTTGATGTAAATCAAGATGATCGTAGAATAACAGATTCATATAACACAAATATAAATTTAGAATCAAAGATAAATGTTCAAATTTCTAATTTAGGTATAGCAAATGCATTTGATGTAATAATGGAGATAAATCGAATACAAGGGAATTTAAACTATCAATCATCTGTTGGATTGGATTCAAGTATTATTAATGAGGATTTAGTACTCCCCTTTGATACATTTTCATTCAATTTCACGATTAATCCTGATGATTTTGGTCTCGGCTTAATTGAATTTGACCTAACTTTTAGAGATGGAGACAATAACGAATTTAGGGAGGGGCGGTCTTTTGTGATTAACATTATACCTCGTATTCAGTCTACAATTGATATCAACGAAATACCATCATCTGACTCCTATGAATTTGAAGTAACTATTCAAAATATTGATGAAATTGCCTTTACAGGTTCATTTAGATTATTTTCGAATAAAATTTATTTTGTACCAACCGAAACTTCTCTATTAAAATTTGAGAGTGGTACTAATCGTATTTATTTTATTGGAACTCCACAAACACCCGGAGAAGATACTATTATACTCTATCTTTCTGTTTTTGATTCCGAATTAGGTGATAAAACAGAAGAGATTTTCATAATTTCAAAATTTGTAACCATTTCAAATGATTTAACAATTGATAAAGAAATCACAATTTGGCAAATCTTACTTTGGTTATTATTGATTATATTAATTATTGGTTTGATTTCTTTGATTGTTAAACCTGATTTGCGGTATAAAATTCTGACAGCAATTTTATCTTTTCCTGATAGTCTTGATATGGTGTATAGTAGGAAATCGATAATTGTTGATGGCTCAAATATTGCTTGGGAAGAACTTGATAAAAATAACCGACCAAAAATTAATAACATTATCAAAGCTATCGATTCGTTAAAAAAACATGGCTTTGTGCACATTACTGTAATCGCAGATGCAGCTCTTAGATATCAGATATCAAACAAAAAGGAATTGGATATACAGACAAAAAAAGGTATCATTAAGGTACTTCCTGCAAAAGTAAATGGTGATCGGTTTATCCTTAGACTTAGTCAACAAACTAATTCTCTTATATTAACCAATGATTTGTTTAAAGAATTTAGAGAGGAATTTCCATGGATTGATGAACGTCGAGTACCTTACTCAATATTAAACAAAAAACTCTATCTTCATCCATTGTTTGATGAAACGGAATGAGGTTTAGGCGCCAATATTTTTTCAAATAGCACAATTGGGTGAAGAAATTCTTTGGATAATTTCCCAATTATATATTCCCTTCCACCAAATTTTGATGTAATTGTTTGTAGTCGTAATGAAATTTGATGTAACATATCCAAATTAGCTGTTTTTATTAGGAAATTTCCTGTAATATCAAAAAAAATAATTACCTGGTTACTTGTTAATTTATCTAATATTTTCAAAATATTTGGAGAACATAGTTGAACTTCAACTATTTTATAATAAACATCGTCTGATTTTGACCAGTTCGATTTCTGTAAAATTTGAATATTGATTTTTTCCAGTAGATTATTATTTTCCTTTCTTAATAATTTTTCATCAGCATGCAATATTTTAATATAATTCAGTAAGTTGTCCTCTTGTGCGCCAATTATTTTCATAATATTTCTGTAATTACGATATAATTCAGCATATCTATTCATTGATTCTAAACCACTGGTAAATTCAATTACTTTATTGTTATTTTTAATAATAAAAATAGATAGTATTTCTTGTAAATTTGAAACATGTGTACCTCCACAAAAATTTAGATCCAGATCTCCAATTTTTACTAACCGGTATATTGATTGTTCATCAATCGTTCCTCTATATTTGAGTTTACTTGGAATTTTATCAAAATAATATGACGAAACTGGTAAACTCTCTGAAATATATTGATTGGCAGAATTAATGAGGGATTGAAGATTTTGTGATGAGAGTGGTGAAGCTATTTCTAATTTTGTCACAACTTCTTGAATTTTAACACTTGATGTGTCTATTGAAAATTCCTCCCATAGGATTGCAGATAGTAAATGTTGCGCGGTATGATTCCTTGATAATGAATTTCTATAATTTTCATTTAATTTCACATTTATTTGATCTCCAATCTTTAATTTATGATCTGCAATGTAAATCCAATCCTTACTGTTTTCATGTATTACCCGGTCAAATTGATATAATTCATTTTCTGTATAAATAGTCCCTTTATCTGAATTTTGCCCTCCTCCCTCAGGATATATGAGAGTGTCTGCAATTCGAATCCAATTTTCCTTAATTTCTAGAACATTTGAATTAAAATTCATTTTGGAAGTTTCTATCCAGTATTTTTTGACTTTTAATGTTGATTGTGTTATTGTATCAGGAAGACTATGGTGATGAATTAATCGGTCATTCATTATTTTGTCCATAACTTTATTTAAGAATTTTTAGTAATAAATATAGTGTATTAATATCCTCATAAACCAATAAGTTTTATTTAGGGATAAATAGAATAGATAACTATATAACAAATTGTGAGGATAGTTATCTATAACAAATATTCGTATGCTCACGGAGAATTAAAAATGGCAGAAGAAACAGAAAACAAACGTGATATTGCTGAAGTAACATTAGCGCAAATGACAGTGATTGATGAATCGGAACCGATTAGACTTCCCCAGAAGTTTATTGAGGCATTACAACCTGAAGGTAGAAGTCATGCCATAATTATTCTGGCACCTAATACGAAAATAATTAGAATTATACCTACTAATTCTAATTCAGTTGCTAAGATTAATATCAATATAGGTAAACTTTCACCTGATTTTCTAAGACAAATGGGATCTATTTTTATCAGATTGGGAATTAAAACATTATACTCAACTGGTTTATGTTTTACTGCTGATACTTGTGTCTATGAAGGCTACCTTGATAGCACAGAATTAGAGAATGTAAGTACTGAAAAAATAGATGAAGAATTCAAAGCAATTCCTGGTGTAAGTACAGTAACTATTGATATGTTGACTGTTTAATTAGTATAATATACTACAATTTATCTTTACACAAAAACTTCTATAAACAATAAGTTCGTATAAATAATATGGGGAGATCAATCATAGGTATTTTACAATGACGCGCGAAAAAAGATCTCTTTTATTAATGCATCCTGTTAGAAGAGAAATTTATAAAATAATTTCTGAAACTCCAGGTACATATTTTTTCGAGATAGCTTCCGCGTTGGAATTACCTCATGGTACAGTTTCATGGCATGTTAAAAAATTAGAAACAGCAGGACTTGTTGATACCATGCGGTTTGCTGGTAGGAGAGTTTTTTTTTCAAAAGCCCTTAGAAGTACCGAGGTGGAAAAAGCATTTGTTGTATTGAGGAGTGAGCCTACTCAATTGGTGTTTACCTATGTTCTAAATAACAGTAATTGTTATCAAGCTCAAATAGCGGAAGCACTAGGTCATCACCATGATACCGTTCGCCATCATATCCAAAGACTGAAAGAAGCAAAGTTAATAGAGTCGATAAAAAAAGGGAGAAATGTTCATTATACCCTGGGTGAGATTGGAAGATTAATATTAAATTCAAATACCGAAATTATCTCAAAAGCATACATTGAACA
>JAOUKW010000019.1 GCA_029882335.1 Candidatus Heimdallarchaeota archaeon
AATCATCATCAAAACTACCGTGAGTTCGTTCATCACGTCCGAGTGATGCACCTAAAGAAGCCATTCCGCGAATTACCTTAACTCGCCTTCCATTTCTTAAAACAGGCACTCCCGGTGACTCAGTAGTTCCAGCAAGAAGATTACCTAACATTACCGTAGATGCTCCTGCACCAATTGCTTTTGCAATATCTCCAGAAGTTTTGATTCCACCGTCTGCTATTATTGGAATACCTTCGTCACGAGCGATGCTGGCAGAATCCATAATCGCAGATAATTGAGGAACACCAGCTCCAGCAACAATTCGAGTGATACAAATAGAACCTGGTCCAACACCTACTTTGACACCATCAACACCTCTTGAAATCAGTTCTTCAGTACCTTTGGCGGTAGCTACATTTCCTGCAATTAACTCAATATCATCTCCATATTCATGTTTAATCGTATTGATTGTATCGATAACTAAATCCGAATGACCATGTGCCACATCAACCACAATCACATCGCATTCAGCTTCAAAAAGTGCTTTTGTCCTCTCTAGATAATCACCTTTAACACCAATTGCAGCTCCTACTCGTAATCTTCCTTTGTTATCTTTTGTCGCATTTGGCCACATTTTACTTTTGGTCAAATCTTTTGTTGTTATTAGACCTGCAAGTTTTCCATCTTTAGTAATTAATGGTAATTTTTCTATTCTGTTGGATTTCAATATCTCTTTTGCATCTTTCAGATCAATATTTAATGGAGCAGTAATAAGATCTGTAGTCATTAGGTCTTTCACCGGAGTATCTGGATTTTCTTCAAATAAAATATCTCTTTGTGTGAGAATTCCAACTAATTCATGATTTTCTTTGGTAATTAAAATTCCAGAGACTGATTTTTCACGGAATAGATCCCATGCGTCTTTTAGTCGACTAGAAAATGTTAATGTATATGGATTTTCTATTAATATGCTCTCAGATCTTTTAACACTATTAACCTGTCTTACTTGTTCAGAAACACTCATAAAACGATGAATTATACCCAATCCACCTTCTCTAGCCATGGTAATCGCCATTTGCTTTTCTGTTACTGTATCCATATTTGATGAGATGATAGGTATTGCAGTAGCAATGTTCTTAGAAACATAGGTACTAGTATTACAATTCTTTCGAGAACTAATTGATGAATGATTTGGTACAATCAATACATCATCAAAGGTTAAAGCTAAGGGTATTTGCCTATTTATAGAATCAAAGCTAGAGTTCACTGAACTTGATTCTATAAATTCATCCTTATTCTTCTGCACAATTCTAGATTCCAATTCTAATCTAATAAGGTTTTGTTGATCTTTTTAGCTAGAAAGAATTTTAATAATTGAAATTCATCCAACTAAATTTCAAATGGATTTAATCGCCAGTAGGATGAAATGCAATTTATTGATTTAAACAATTCTCAGACAATATTAAATCAGATTATACAATTTATAGGTAATATGACTTGGGTATCACATATAATGAAAAAAAAAATACCGCGGTGTAGAAAACTATCGTAAGAAATTTTAATTTTTATGTATCTATAATTATATGGAGTATTCACGCCATAAAGATACCATTTTCCTTAGGTTAGATAAAGAAGATCCAATTATTGAGTCCATCACAAAGTTGATTGTAGATGAAAATATTCAAGCAGGATATTTCAACGGACTTGGTGCTACAAAACAAGTTGTTTTGAGATTTCTAAATCAAAAGACCAGAGAATTTGAGGAGAAAGAATTTACTGAATACATGGAAATAGCATCACTACATGGAAATATTACCAAGTTTAACGGGAAACCATATATTCACGCTCATATTGTATTAGGAACCTCAAATTACGGATCATATTCGGGACATCTTCAAGAGGGAATAATTGGTGCTACTGCAGAAATTATAATTAATTGTGTAGATATGGATATTGATCGTCAATACGATAGTGAAACAAATCTTAATCTACTAAAGTTCATACCGGTGTAAATTTATAAATAGCTCTTTCATCATTTATTTTTTGTGCTTTTAATTTCATTTTCATTCCCACTTTAGGTTGTGAAGTGATTCCCACCAAATGTGCAAGAACTTTCAAACCGTCTGCTAATTCACCAATTGCGACAACATAGGGTGCTTTATCTGCATGGGAATCAGGTGCAAAATGAATAATGGTAAATCCTTTAAGTACAGCCTCTCTTGATACTTCAAAAAATCCCATCGATTGAGATTTGTGGAAATTCTCACATGATGTTCGAGGAGGAAAGTATTTCTCATTACAATCACTGCATTGTGTTCCCATAATCTTATCATCCATTAATTGTGCTGTAAAATCATTGATTAGTGAGGGATAATCCTCATATGATATTTCTCCAAATTTTAATGACATTTAATTACCCCTCGAATAGATCATAACATTAACAAATTGACCAGTCTGACCCACATTATGAGAGAGTCCGACTGAGGCTCCATCAACTTGTCGATCATTTGCTTCTCCAAGTAATTGTTTTCTTAATTCAACTGCTTGGGAAATTCCTGTTGCTCCTAGTGGATGACCCTTTGATTTTAACCCACCATCAACATTAATTGGTATTTTACCTCCAATGTAGGTTTGTTGGTCTAAAACAGCAGGTCCAGCTGTTCCTTTTTCGTAAAAACCAAGATCTTCCATGGCTAATATTTCTGCTATGGTAAAACAATCATGAACTTCAGCAATATCCACATCATTTGCTTCTATTCCAGCCATCTTATATGCCGATCTGGCCGCTGTTTGTGTGCCTTTTAATTCACTTAAAGAAGCTCTATCCGACATTCGCATGGTATCACTACCCATACCTATACCATCGATATAAATAGGAGTATCAGTATATTTCTTTGCCATACTCTCCTTTGTAAGTAATACTGCTGCTCCACCATCAGAAATTAATGAACAATCATAAATATTCAGTGGATATGCTATTTGAACTGCTTTCATTGCTTCCTCTAAGGTAATTTCCTTCCTAAGATGAGCATATTTATTTTTTGCTCCATAATGATGATTTTTTACACCAACTGCAGAAAGCATTTCTTTTGTTGTACCAAATTCAGCCATATGAGAAGTTGCCATCAATGCATAGTAGCCGGGAAAAGAACAACCAAAAGGAAATTCCCATCGCAGATCTCCAGCTCTGGCCATCAAAGTTGTAGCAACAGCTGAATCAACAGCAGTCATTTTTTCAGCACCAATAACCAGTACGCTATCTCTAAACCCAGATTTAATCATATTATATGCAGTAATTATTGCAGCAGTACCGGTGGCACAGGCTGATTCAACACGAATGGTTGGAATTCCTGTCAAACCAATTTCAGAATTAAGCAGAGCTGCAGGAGCTCCTTGTCCATCAAACTCACTAGCAGCAATACCGATAACTGTCTGATCAATATCATTTTTATCAACATTAGTTTCATTAAATAATTCAGAAACTGCCTCATGAGCTAGTTCTCGAATACCAGTATCTGATCGTTTACCAAATCTTGAATGTCCTCCACCAACAATACAAATTTTTTCAGAAATTTACATTCACCAATAAGATACAACCTTTATCAAATTATAAATTCTTGTAAATAACATACAGAAAAAAGTAAAGCCAAAATTGTTTTTTATCTAGAAAAATTTATTCTCCTTTGAATTCTGGTTTTCTTTTACTTAATATGGCTTCTACACCTTCTTTCAGATCACTAGAAGCACCAAGTTGTTTGGCTAACTCTCTCTCCAATTTATTTCCATCCTCAATACTTAATACTCTACTTTTTGCTAGAGATTCCTTGGCTGCTTTAATTGCCAATGGAGCATTATCAGCTATTTTTGCAGCTAAAAATGCAGCAGTAGAATTTAACTCATCGGCAGGAACTACTTTATTTAATAAACCATATTTTTCCATCTCATCAGCAGTGTATCTGTTTCCAGTCAATATCATCTCTCTTGCTCGAGACATACCTATTAAATAGGGTAAACGTTGTGATCCACCCCATGCAGGGATTAATCCAATAAGAACCTCAGTTGTACCCATCTTAGCTTCTGAAGAGGCAACTCGAAGATCACAGGCAAGTGATAATTCTAAACCTCCTCCAAAAGCAAATCCATTAATTGCTGCAACTACACCCTTCGGAAAATTCTCAATTCTTCTAAAAGTTTCCTGTCCAAGTAATGTATATTCCTCATGTTTAGATTCATCCAATCCACTCAAGCTTTTTAAATCAGCACCTGCAGAAAAGGCTTTGCCAGCTCCAGTAATAATAACAGCACGAACTTCAGGATCTTGTTCTGCTTGATCAAGAGCTTTATTTAATTCCTCAAGAACTTCAAATGAAAAGGCATTCAAAGATTCAGGTCTATTTAATGTAATTTTTGCAATATTTTCCTTGTCAGATAGGAAAGTACCTTCCTTGCTATATTCAACTACAGCCATGATTAGCTTTGGCATTATATATTTATAGAAGTGTTTACTGTGCTCATAATTATTTTCAAATTAATTTCAAAATAATACCGCGAATCAGATTTAATTAATCATCAATATCAATGAAGATTAATTTATATTCAGATTTCGACAAATTCAGATATTAACCGAATAATATATTTAATAGGGTATGTTTTGCATAAATTATGAAGTTTGTATTATATTTTATGACTCTTATTTTTGCCGCAATAGGAGCTGTAATTAGCTTTTTTGTGGTTGACTCAGGAATACTAGGTATTGAACAGCTAATCAATGCATTGGTTTGGTTTTTAATCTCATATATGACATATTGGGGAGCAAAGAAGATTGATGATACCAATTCATTCAAGCTCTTATCATTGGACTTCTTCTTAACTTGGATATTTTGTACTATAGGAGTATTAGTTGGATTTATCATTTGGAGTTTAATTCAAACAAAAACAGCAACTATCAATATAGATGCTCTAACTAATGTTTTCTTCAAATATTTACCCTACACCATAGGACCAACAGCAACTGCATCACTTGGTCTTGATTAATAATTATCCCTTCCAAGAAATTTATTTAACTACAACACACTATAAAATTATGAATATTCCAAATGTTCAATTCAATAATGGAAAAGTAATTCCGATTCTAGGGTTGGGAACCTATGATCTTAGAGGTAAAAGTGGAATTATAGCCATGAAACACGCTATTGAGCTTGGTTATCGTCATTTTGATACTGCAACACTCTACAAAAATGAAGAGGAGGTAGGAAAAGCGATCAGAGATTCCGGAATCAATAGAAATCAGTTTTTTGTAACTACTAAAATTTGGTCATCAGATTTAGGTTATAATTCATCTAAAATTGCTTTTCAAGAGAGTTTTGATCGGTTGAAATTGGAATACATTGACCTTTATCTGATACACTGGCCAAATAATACTAAAATAAATAGAATACAAACTTGGAAATCAATGGAAGAATTAGTAGAAGAAGGTTTAATTAAATCAATTGGAGTAAGTAATTTCTCTATAACCCAAGTTCAGGAAATATTAAATATATGCGAAATTAAACCAGTAATTAATCAAATTCATCTGAATCCATTTAATAATGATCACAATTTAATCAATTATTGTAAGGATAATGAAATAGTAATAGAAGCATACACTCCACTAGAAAAAGGCAGATATTTTGATCATGAATTTATTCAGCAACTCAGTACAAAATACCATAAATCACCTGCTCAAATATTCCTCAGATGGTGTGTGGATAATAATTATGTGACCATTCCTAAATCAGCCAATAAAAATAGAATCAAGGAAAATGCAGACATATTTGATTTTCAAATCGATATCAAGGATTTGGATAAACTCAATGAACTATAACTACACATACCTACACCAATCAAACACAATTTTATATGAAATAAATACAAAGATAGATTATGAAAGAAAAATTACCTGTAATTTATTTATCTGGCAATGCATATGATATTGGTTTTAATCATGGAAAACAGTTAAAGGATAGAATTCATAGGACAATCGACTTCTATAATAAGATATTCATGAGTAATCAAGAAGAAATTTTTAACAGAGCATTGGAGTTTAAAGATGTAATTCACACATTCAATCCAGATTATTGTATCGAAATAGAAGCAATTGCACAAGGTGCAGGTATAGATGAACGATGGATTTATGCATTAAATTCCAGATCTGAAATACTCAACTCTGTAAGTAATGAATGTACTGCTTTTTACTTCAAGCAAACAAATATCCTAGCTCAAAATTGGGATTGGTCCAGTGAATTAGAAGATCTTGCCGTGATACTCCATATAACAAGACTAGATGGACATCAAATAATCATGATGACTGAACCAGGTATAATAGGAAAAATTGGCATGAATTCTGCAGGAATAGGAGTTACTCTAAATATTCTATTTGTCAATCAAAGACTTAATGGACTTCCAATTCATATTACTTTACGTGCTCTACTTGATACAACAAATATTGAAGAAGGATTAGCCAAATTGAAGGATTTTACCTATGGAAAAGCAAGTAATATAATCTATGCAAATGCAGATAATCAGGGATTTAACTTGGAATTTGCAGGAGATCTGTTTTATAAAACAGACCTTACTGGTGAATATTTATTTCATACCAATCATTTTCTATCGAATACCATTTTGAATCAAGCATTAAAGAATCCAGCAAGTTCTTACTCTAGATATGATAGGGGAAGTGAGATGCTATCTATACTTGAGGACTTTGGGATAGAACAAGCAAAATCGATTTTATTAGATAAGGAGAATTCAGAGCTACCTATATGCAGAAAGTATATCCCCGATGAATTAATAACCAACTCAGGTACAGTATGTTCAATTATTATGGATTTGAAAAATCAAAAATTTATAATTACCAAAGGAAATCCACTAGAAAATGATTTTGTAACTTTAGGATTCATTAATAATTAAAAATAATATCACAGACCTCTCTACTATGATGAATAGATTTTACTTTTGTTAAAAATTTTAATTTTACATCAGTATGAGTTACTTCTAATAAATAAGATGATAATGAATGATCAGGCATATCGTGATCTAATAATATCGAACCACTACCGGCAATATAATCACTCTTACCGCTAATATTGATAAATGAGATATCTCCTGGTGTTACATCTACATTCACAATATCTAATTCACATTGATTTAATGATCGAATATAGGGAGAATCTGGAAACAGATCCTCTACTGCTTGACCATCATGAATCGTTCTAAAGAACTTCATGAAAAATCTTTGCATTAATTTATTGAAACCAGGTATTTTTGATAATAACCAAAATGGTATGGCAAAGAAATATTTCAGAATACTATTACCAATGAAGTGTACAAAGTGAACGCTGCCTTGGGCCCCACGATGAGGAGCAGACAACCACACCACTTTTTTGATAATTTTGGATTTTAACATTGGAATAACTTTTCTTAATACAACTCCTCCTGAAGAATGAGTAATTACAGTTAATTCATTGATATTATACATTTTTTCAAGTAATTGTATTGTATATAACAATTCAAATTCATATGCATTCATTACTAGATCCTCATCCAAGGAAACTTTCGTTGCAGACCATTCCTGATTAGATATTTCATATTTATCTGTCAAGCGATTTTTTAACTGATCTGTAAAGCTAATAGCAAATATTCGCGGATTCTGATTTTTTTCCTTGATATATTGCATAATAGAATAATTACTAATTCTATTTGGTTTCCATGCTTTCATTGATGATTTGAAACCATGTACCAAAAGGATTGCCCTACCTCGTTGTGATCGAGAATCTGGGTCTTTCCAATTATCCATTCTCCATTCCTTGAGTGAATATTTCTGTCTTCGCTTGAAGAATTGTACTAAAATGTATAATAAGATTAAGGCTATTAAAGATACTACAAAATTTAATTTCGATAAATTACCGTTAAGAGGGCTTTGAATACCAAATTCATCAAATATTGCGACTAAATTATCATTAGCAAATAATAATTCAAAATACACATAATCCTTTAGATAACGACCAAAAAATGTAGTACTATAATCAGTAAATGATAACACTGAACGAGGAATGAAGAGTACAACCATCACCAGTACATCCCAAATAAATCTACTCTGTTCACCAATTTGTTTGCCGAATAGTCTCATAATCATTGGAATCACCAAATACAGAACTGTTATTAAAGTCCCCAGTAAAATCCAGTAATCAGTTAACCATATCGTTTCTAATCCATAAAAAGGAATTAATAAAGAAAAAGATAATCCAATCAGAAGCAATATGGTATTAATCCAAATATTATCCTTGTTATAACCTACCTTGGTATCACAAAGAGTTTCAACCCTTTCTGCACGCCGGATATTCAATTTAGCGAGGTTATGCTTGATATTTATTTGATTATACTCAAAATTACTTGTTAAAACTTGTACTAATCTTAAGTGAATTATTTCTACTGCTACAAGAAATTGTACGAATAGCACCAACATTCGAACATAGATATTTATCATCTATTCTAGCTTAAAGAAGAAAATAAAAAATATTTCCTATTTCGAAAGATATTATGGTGAGATTTACAATAATACTTCATATTTCAACAATAATGAGAATTATATACACAAACTCAAATATTTACTAATCAGAATTGCAAACCACAATCGTTCATTTGGAGATAATGTGTAATGAGCAACTAATTAATAATATTAAGATTAAATACGACTATATTGAAATTAATTATTGTAGATTATACAATTTAATTTTAAAATTCAAGTATTTTACTCTACTAAAGATTGTAATGTGATAAATCATGGGATATATCTTGAAAAAAGTAGTCTATTCAAATGCGGTACATAGATACAATGGAAGCTTGTACAGAGCATATTTTTATTTATCAATTAAATATTTACTACCTTCTCTAACACTTAACCGACTCAACGTTTCATTATGGCTATTAATAAAATCAGCCACAAATTTTGGGTTTGTTTTAGAAAATTCTCTAAGTATCCATCCAATTGCTTTCTGTATAAAAAATTCTTTTTCATTCATTGTTTGAAAAATACAATATGATAAGAGCTCTACATCTGTATTCTTTTTAAATTTAAGCTGTGATAGAATTGCAGATCTACGTATCCACATATTATCATGATTTACCCATTTTTTCAGAATTTCCTTCATCTGCATTTTATTTTCTTTTAGTAAATCACCAACAAACCGTGGGGCAATAGTATCGGTGATATCCCACCAATCACCAGAGATTATTAGTTGTTCCAAAAATGATATACGATCAATTGAATAAGTCTTAAAATACTCTATCAAGAATAATGCAGTGTATCGGTACTCTCTTTCAGGTTTGTCCCATAGTACCATAACTATACTTTCTACATCATTTGGAGTAATTGTTTTTTTCAATGATCGTCCCATTTCTGATTTAAAATCTTTATAGATTTCTTTTCGTGCAGGATTTTGTATACCCAAAAAATCTTGTTTATTCTTTAAATAGGCTTTCATTCCAGTTGCTATTTCATCATCACGTAGTTTTTCATATCTAGAAATGAAAAAATTTACCACTTTATGTAAATCAGCAGTCAATATTTATAAGATTAAAAATAACTTTAATAATATAATTATATTTAAAATCAAAGATTGTAATTTCTTCAAATAAGTTTACCATTAAGCATATAGTTAGATTGAACCATTTTATCAATGTACTAATTCAATTAAAGATTTGAAAATCACCAAATTTTAAAATGAAAATAATAATGAAAATATATGGCACAAGGGGAGTTAATTGAAAACATCCCATTACTCAAAGCACCACAATTTCTGTTCTTATTGTTACAAGAACCAGTTTTAAAAGAAAAATCCAATATTAACTTAGATGAATTTACAAATAAATACAGGGAAAAACACGAGCTTTGGGCAATTGGCGTAGTTTCTTGGAAAAAGCCACTGTCATATAATTTAATATTTTCTAAGAACTATGTCACTCTATATAGCATTTCTACTTCAAAGTTACAAAAGCAAATTAAATTAAATGAAATTACTCAATATTCATTAAAGAGAGGTCGACTTTTATTTACACCTATAAAATTTCTCAAAGTTGAGTTATTTACATTATCAAGAAATTCAATTTGTTTTTATATTGTAACCAATAACATTTCCCATTTTAATATTGCGGAAGATAAAATTCCAAGATTAATCCATGAGGCTAAAAATTCAGCAATAGAAACTAAATTATTAGAACATACTGAAAATATAGATATTGAACACAACAGTACAGATGAAATTGAAGTTGATAATACAAATACTCAGGATATAATTGAAATTCAAACCTCAGAACTTTACTTCTCAAATAAATTAGATTCTGAAAATGAAGGATGTATTCTCCTTTGGGATATAGAAAATGTTAATGTACCTGCAGCATCACCATTCCAACAGGATGAAATATCTCAAAAACTATGGCAGGTAATTAATCAATTTAAACCATTTAAAGGTGGATTATGTACCTTTTCATTTTCACTTACTCCAGAATTAAGATCAAAAATAGATATTATTGATCCGATGATTAAAACAGTAATGGTCACTCGAGGCAAAGATAATGCAGAACTGGAATTAATCAATGAAGCCGAAAAACTAATTGTAGACAATAATCCTCAATATGTCATCGTTGTATCATCAGATGGTAAATTAAGAGAGATAGAAAGAATTTGCCGAAAATATAAAATATATGTTTTAGTAATTCATAAGTCAAAATTAAATTCAATCTGGAAAAAAAATGAAACAGTAATTGATCTAATAAATATTAAAAATTACAAAATAATCGAAGATTATTTCTTCAAATGCAGAAGGGCAAAATGCAATTTCAGGTTTAAAACTAAAAATAATCTTGATCAACATATTATCAATGATCATAACATCAAATGTGGAAATTGTAAAAATGAATTCAAAACACATAAATCCTTAGTTAATCATCAAATGAAATCACATAATCTGATTACTTGTATCAGTTGTTTAGAAATATTTCAATCATTAGAGGAATTTTTTAAACATAGAAAAAAATCACATACAGGAATGATTTGTACACATTGTAGAAATGTATTAGAATCTTTTCAAGAATATGATATTCACTTACAACAAACTCATCAAAAATTTGTATGCAGAATTTGTTTAAAAGAGCTAACCTCTGAAAATGGTAGAAATAACCATGAAAAGAGTGCAAATCATGGAAAATTAAGCAATTCACTTGTCAATGTAGAAATATCAAAATGATGTAGATTATATTTAGTTTCTTAACTACTGGAATTCAATCCCGCCAGTAATTTTATTACTCCAATCCCTCATTAACTCTGGGAATTACCTCAGATCCAATTAATTTAATCGACCTAAGAATTTGATCCTGTGTTAATCCAGCATTATCCATCATGAATGTATATCGTGAAACACCACCAAGAGATTTACTATGTCTCAGGATCTTCGTAGCTACAGTTTCGGGATCACCAACTAGATATGCACCAGTTGGTCCATTTTGAAATAGAAATCGATCTTTAGTTACAGGTGGCCACCCTCTTTCTAATCCAATTTTATCAAACATCATTTTGTAGCCATGATAATAATCATCTACTGCTTGATCCATAGTTTCAGCTACATAGCCTTGTGAATGTATTCCAATTTTCATGTGTTCGGATGAATGACCTGCGTTTACATAGGTTTTCCGATATACATCGATCAAGGGATTGAAACGATGAGTTTCTCCACCAATTATCGCAACCATAAGAGGTAACCCGAATAATCCTGCTCTTTGAAATGACTGTGGTGTACCCCCAACTCCAACCCAAATAGGAAGAGGAGATTGAATAGGACGTGGATAAATAGATTGCTCATGCATTGGTGCTCTGAATTTACCAGACCAACTTAATGTCTCCTTTTCTCTAATTTTAAGAAGTAAATCGAGTTTTTCCGTATATAATGCATCGTAATCATGAAGATTAAAACCAAATAATGGGAAAGATTCTGTAAAGGACCCTCTTCCGGTAACAATTTCTGCACGACCCTTGGATAACAAATCAAGGGTGGCATAATTCTGAAACACACGGACGGGATCTGTGGCACTTAAAACAACCACAGCACTTGCAAGACGAATGTTTTTTGTTCTTTGAGAAGCAGCAGCAAGTATCATATGAGCAGCTGAATCTAAGAATTCACTTCGATGATGTTCTCCCAATCCAAACATATGTAAACCGGATTTATCTGCCTGTTCAATCCTTTGTATCACTTCTTCCATTATTATTACATTTTCTTCTGGCTTAGAATCAGGAGATCTTGTCGCAGCAAAACTATCAATACCAATTTCCATATGCTAAATATACCGGGATTTGTAAAAAGGATAGCGATTTAGGTTATGAATGATAAAAAAGTACATGAATCAATTATCGTAGATAGTTTCAACATCTAATTAGATTTATGAAATATACAAATTGTAGTATGAGAGTTGAGGACAGGGTTCATACGACTGTAAAACTTCAAGTATCTCATTTACTTCAATCGTGTAATTATACTTTTTGGAGATTTGTCTAATTAGTCTACTCAAATCTACTTTTAATTTAGATACAAATCTAGGTCTTATCCAAAAGTCTAATACATAATTTTCCTTAATCAATACCATTATGTACTCTAGTTGATTATCAGAGAATAAAAATTGATTTCTATTTAGAAATACAGTAATTTGTAATTTTAGATTGTCTAGGATTTGATCAAATTTATTATGCGAATTAACTCGATTCATTTAGTATTGTATTCTTTAATTCATATTTTAAGTATTGAAATTAATATAATAATTATAAAATATTGAAAGTTATGTACTATTTGTATTATTAAAATGTAAGTAATTACTTAATAATTATTATCTAATTATCTAAGATCAAATCGATCTGCATTCATGACCTTGTTCCATGCAGCAACAAAATCATTTACAAATTTATCATTATTATCTTCTTGTGCATAGACTTCAGCAAGAGCTCGAAGTTCAGAGTTAGATCCAAAGACAAGATCGATTCTCGTTGCATTACGAACAACATCTCCAGTCTTACGATCACGTGCTTCATAACTATTATAATCAGTTTTCTTCCATTCTACACTCATATCAAGTAGTGTTTTAAACCAATCATTATTCAGAGCAGGTTTATCACTCCATATACCCTCACCGGTAGCAGAAAGATGCATAGCTCGGAATCCACCTACAAGAACAGTCATTTCTGCAGGAGTCAATCCGAGTAACTGTGCTTTGTCAAGCATGATTTCTTCTGGACTAACAGCAAATTCTTTTTCGCTATAATTTCTAAAACCATCTGCACGGGGTTCTAAATAAGAAAATGAATTGGCATCAGTTTGCTCTTCTGTTGCATCACCACGACCAGTTGTTACATCAACAGATACAGAACCTAATCTTTCTATACCAACAGCACCACCAATGACCAATACATCAGCGATACTTGAACCAGTTTCATCAGCTATCACGGAATATACTTTTAGTACCTTTGATAATTGGTCTGGTTTGTTTGCAGCCCAATCCTTCTGTGGAGCTAGTCGTATACGAGCACCATTAGCACCACCTCGCATATCAGAACCACGGAAAGTAGAAGCACTTGCCCAAGCAGTCTCTATCAGTTCTTGATTGGATAATTCGGTTTTTCCAATTTTATCTTTAATTCCCGCAACTTCATCCACACTTAGACTCTTACCTGCTGGAACTGGATCTTGCCAAATATAATCCTCATCTTTAAAATCTCCAGTAACATAATTCGATTTAGGGCCCATATCACGATGAAGGAGTTTAAACCAAGCTCGAGCAAATGCCTCACCAAAAGATTTCGGATCCTTGATGAAGCGTTCTCCAATTTCGCGAAAACCAGGATCTAACTTTAGAGCCATATCTGCAGTAGTCATCATCAGGGTTACTTTTGTACTACCATCAACTTCGGGAGCCATATGAGATTCTTCAACATCTACAGGTTGCCAAATATGTGCACCTGCTGGACTCTTGGTGAGTTTCCATTCATAATTGTATAAATGAGTTAAATAGTCCATATCCCATTTTATTGGATTTGTTGTCCAAGGACCTTCCACACCACTAGTTATGGTGTCCACACCTTTTCCACTACCATGACTACTTGTCCAACCAAATCCTTGAGCCTCGATTGGAGCTCCTTCTGGTTCTGGACCTACTTTCTCTGGAGGTCCATTTCCATGAGCCTTCCCAAATGTATGACCACCTGCGACTAAGGCAAATGTTTCCTCATCATTCATTGCCATTCGGCTGAATGTTTCACGAATATCTTGTGCAGATAACAATGGATCTGGATTACCATTAGGACCTTCTGGATTTACATATATAAGACCCATTTGAACAGCAGCCAATGGATTTTCAAGATCCTGTCTTGTTTTGCCATATCTGTTATCACCTAACCAAGTGTCTTCTGAACCCCAGTAAACATCTTTTTCAGGATGCCAAATATCCTCTCGTCCAAGTGCAGTACCATGATTTGGACCACCCATAGTTTCAATTGCAACATTACCGGTTAATACCAATAAATCAGCCCAACTTAACTTATTACCATATTTTTGTTTAATTGGCCAAAGTAATCTACGTGCCTTATCTAAATTACCATTGTCAGGCCAAGAATTCAACGGTGCAAAACGTTGTGCTCCTGTATTTGCACCACCTCTTCCATCACCCATACGATAAGTACCAGCAGCATGCCATGTCATTCTGATAAATAATGGACCATAATGGCCATAATCTGCAGGCCACCAATCTTGACTTTCAGTCATCACTTTTTTTAGATCTGCTTTGACAGCTTCTAAATCAAGTGATTTCACTGCTTCTCGATAGTTAAAATCACCTAAGGGGTTTGATTTTGTATCATGTTGACGTAGTATGTCTAAATTTAATTGATTAGGCCACCAATCCTTGTTTTGGGTTCCTCGTGAACCAGCCATATTTCTTTTTTCATCCTTGGAAATAAATTTCACCTCGGTTAATCTAATTAATAATTATTATTATTTAATACTTATTATTACTAATCAAATTTTATGTTATAAGGATTTATACTAAATAATAAATGAATTATTGAACTATTTATATTACTGAATAAGTATAGATAAAAACATAGACATAGATTTACAATTAGACTATGTATCAATCAGATGAGGAGTTGATAGTATTACTTCAAGAAAAAGGATTTAAGGTCACTCCACAACGATTGGTAATCTACAGATATCTGGTAAATAACGATAGCCATCCATCTGCAGATATTATATACTCGGATATTAAAAAAACACTGCCAACCATCAGTCAGGGAACAGTGTACAAAACATTATCCATGCTTACTGAACTTGGAATAATCAGAGAATTGAAAATTGGTAATGGTCACAGTCGTTATGATAGTAATACTGATTTGCACATTAATTTAATTTGTCCGGATTGTAATAACATAACAGATTATCAGTCGAGTGAGATGGAGAGCTTTTGGGATAATTTGAGCAGAGATATTGGTGGAGAAATTGTTGGACAGAGGTTTGATGTGTATAAGAGATGTGGGGATTGCGGAAAATTTGAGACATAGTATTTTTTCTGGATGTAAAAAATTACTAAATTAGTGTTACTTGATGTTGAAAATGCATTTGAAGTTAAAAATTAACACTGCATTTGAATTTATTTTCAATCTTTAATTTTAATAATATTCGATCAGAAAAATAAGGATGAATTATCAATATAGAAAATTATTTGAAGATCATTAGTTAATTTATAAAGCTCTTGGAAATAACTCCTTTTTTTCCACGAAGTCCAGGATCATTTGTAAAAACACATGGAATTACATCTCGCAGCGAGATACCATATTTAACTGCAATTAACCGTTGGTACTTTAATGCCTGTTGAATAACTTTTTTTCTATGCTTTGTCCTTGTAGTACATGCATTTCTACCAGAATTTTGGAAATTTAGAAATTTAACCTCAATATTGTAGATTGTGTTATTTTTTGAACGGTATATCAAGTCAGGGACACCTAGATTTGATAAATAGCCGTAAATAGGTTCATCCCTAGCAATTAATATATCACATTCAGGAAAATATTTGTCGATATTAGCAACTAAATGATTAGTTAGTGTATATTCATTGTTTATCATAGTATATTACATCTCCTGTAGATGAAATGTAATATATCTAGGTAGTACTGTACTAGGAATAGCTAAAAAATGTTGAGTCATATTGAAAGTTTCTTTAATGAATTTATCTCTTCTGCATCTGATGTGAAAAAGAATAAGTAATTTTACAATGGTAGATAAAATGACCAAAATTTTTGAATGAAGGGATCTTTCACTAAATAAGTAGTAATTATTACATTTATTTAACATGGAACAAATTATTTGTCAAAATTTAGTATCTTTTTGACTTAAGTTAAATTATTATACGTGAAGATAAAATTTATGGAACTATCATCCTCTTGGGAACAAATAATTAATTTTTATCAGAAATTGAATAAACCCAAATATATCATAGAAAGCATTAAGCTCTTTGCAAGAATATTTGATAAACCTGAAAGCATAACCGAATTATTTGGTCTCTATTTTACTTCAGAGAAATATTATGATCAAAAATGGAAATTTCACCATCAATTTTTAAGTTCCTTTTCAAAGGATGATTTTCGTTATTGGAAAAAAAGACTAGACAATGTAAATGATGAAATTAGAAGAAACAGTTCTCATGAATTTGATGTATACCAAAAATTGGAACTCTCAGGTTTTAATTTTGAGAGTATTGAAGAAACAACAAATTCAAGCACACCAGATTTCCAACTTCAAATTGATATGAATCACATAAACATAGAGGTATCTTCTATTACAGATGGACAAGATATTAAGAGAATGAACAAATTTCACAATCTTGTAAGAGAAATCATTCATTGGGCGAGTGTTGATCTTGAAGGGAAACCTACATTAAATATAGCAGGAATTATTTCCAGACCACCCTCAAATTCAGATTTGATGGAGATTAAGGAAAAATACAAAAACAACATAGAAAAAAACTTCAAAGAGATATTGAATGGTGAGTTAATTAAAATTAAAATATCTGGTATTTTGATAACATGGATATCTGAAAATAAATTTCGGTCAAAATTCGATAATGAAAAGGTTTCTATGTGGATTTATGATTATCGAGCACAAAGATCTCTTGAAGACAGAATTGTGGCCAAAATTGAAAATAAATATTCTAATGGACAACTAACGTATGACAAGAAACCAGGAATTTTGGTGATATATTCCCTAGAAGCATTAGACATATTGGAAAAACTGTGTCACTCTAAATATGATAGAATTACTAATAAATTGAGCTCTTATTCTGAAGTTTTAGGAGTAGTTCTTCTTATTCCTTCTATTTTTGGAAGGTATGCAAAACGAATCAAACCATCCTCCTGTCAGGGGAATAAATTATTTACCCAAATATCTGAACCAAAAAACCAATTAGTATTAATTTGGAAAAACACCAATATCAACTATTTTGAACAGGTCATGAACATCTTCACTTGAATAATAAGTGATTATCAACAATTTAGAAAGATGAATCATTATGTTGATTTTCAATTAGTTGAGTTGGATCAAAATGTTTTATATACAAATAACTCTCTCAAATTCAATATACTTCTTTTTCTACCATTCCTTACTCTTGAATAAATTAAACTAAAGACATGTTCTTCTCGGAACTTCATATTATCTCTTAAATGGTCTACTCAATCACCATCATTTAAATACCACACTCTAAACTTCTTGAAAATGAAGTAAAGGAATTGATATCACTTAAAAAGAATTACTAAAAACAATTTTATGAAATAATACCTACTAAGATATTTCAAGTTCGCTCAAAATTTGGATAACCAATCTCATTTATTCTGTACATTGACATAACATTCGAGTTTGTTGAATACTTGAGACTGAATATATTTAACACATATACGGAAATTACAAATTTTTGTTGGAGGAATTAATTAGATTAAAATGTAAAAGCCTTTTAAATTTTGATATAAATAAATTAAAAATATAAAAATGCAGTTATATATCCAATTTGCAATTTTTTAGCAGCAGGAAAAGAATTTAGTGGGTCATGTAATTCATATTAAAAAGGGTACTGGCAATTTATTAGGTATTAATTATGAGGACAATTGAGATTAAGGATAAAAAGGGTTTGAAAAATGGTAAGTCACATAAAAAGACTACAAAATATACCATTAAAGTGAATACAATACATGTAGGACATATAATAAATATAATACAATCATCCGAGATAATGTCTAGAAACCCAGTATTAATCAGGAAATAACATCGCAAAACAGAATATCAAGATCTAAGTATAGTTAATCCAAATTCTAAAATATTTTCTTAAATTATAAACATATTAAAATTTAAACGAGTTAATTGAGAAATATGTAAAAAAAGGAAATCATTCTTTAATTTATTAGGAGGTATTTGTAAAATTTTTTGGTTTAGTTTCGATTTTATTGGATTGAATTAATATGAAATCATGAGAATGCAGTATATTTCACATATAAAAAGTGGGAATACGATTAAATAACATCAAAATATATATGAAGTTATCTGAATAGGAATTGATTTTTCATTATTGAGAGTTATTAGACTTAAAATATTATGCTTCATTTCACTTACTAAATTTTACTTTGTTGTTATATTTTTCTAACCTTAGATATAGAATAATTGATTCTATTCCAAAAACTGAATGAATAAAGAAATCAGCAAATTTCCTTATAGAACTTGATTTGGAGATAAATAAGGAAGTGTATTTGTACTCATATCAAAATCTTTGAAAGTCTTTTAAATCCACTAGTTCCTTCTTTTTGTAATCAGATATAATTACTTCGATTCTTAAATTTATTATTTGTTGAAGAAATATGAAATATTATATTAAAGATAAAACATAGTTCAAGGTTTGGAGTCCAAAATTGGAAAGATTTAATTGATTATTATAACAAATCTATACTACAATCTCATAATATCTATAAATCAGTTCATTAATATTGCAAAATAGTGAGATATAATGATTCCGTTGCGATTGGGAATGCAATCTATAACATGGATCAAAATGTCAAAGTATCGCCAATTTTGAAGAGTTTGATTGAAGAAGTTGAGAAAATAGCAGAAGAGAAAGACTATCGATTAAAACCAATGGGTTCCCAAATTAAAAACACAGCACTTGATGGTTCAGACTATGATTTTTTACTCCTAACAGAAATAGGTTCAAAATCACCAAAAAAGGTTCTCAATGATGTGGAAAAGGATTTTTCGCCACTAAGTGCATTTCAAGGGAATCATTCAATAATTGTAAAATCTAATGGAATCCAAGTGGATATTGTACCTGGTGAGAGAACCAAAGATTCAAATCTTTACAAAATCCCAGATAAAAGAATGGATGATTGGATAGTTCGAGGTCAAGACTGTTTCATTGAATCTTTTCTTGAAGAAAACAACCGAAAAAATAATCGACTACAGACAGTCACAAAAATGTTAAAATTGTGGAAAGATTCTCATCCTAATTTCTCTATCCCATCACTTGCAATTGAGAAAATTGTGTTTGATACTTTGTCGAATTACAAATATTTTACTATCACACATGTGAAAGGAACTTTAGTTTGTATGAAAGAATTTTCTGAGAGAATAAAGAAACCAATCAAACATCCAGATCATGGTCCGCAACTAAACAAGTTGAATGACAATGAAAAGATCATTTGTAGTAAAACTTTAAAACGAAATCTTGAGTCAATTCAAGAAAGAAATCAAGAAAACTGGGTCAATGTATTTGGAGACGCATTTGGAGTATATTTAAATTAGATTTAGATCCTGTCGAGTTCACTTACAAATGTTATATCTGAAAATGGCTTTTGGTAATACTGGATGTGAATTGGATATTCCACATCATTTATTAGAATAGAGGATCTTGTGTTCATGATCTGATCCTTAAGTAAGTCAATTGGATCAAAATCAGGGTGGATAAGTAATGTCGGATTCTCATAGTGTAATTGAGTTACTCCATTAATCACATCAATTAACTGAGAAATTGAATTTTCAAATTTTTGTACGACATCACAAATGTCATCCAAACTTTTACTTTTTAATTCAATGAATCTTACACATTTTCCCTCACCATTTCTTGACGAGACATTATTTATAAAACAACAATCAGCTTGTTTCGTCCTTTTATTACACTCATCAGGTTTGTAAATATAGATCGTATTTTCAAAGTTCATTACTGAACATTCTTCAGATCTAACAATTGGAACATCCTCAATATCCTCTGAGCAAATATCATTT
>JAOUKW010000025.1 GCA_029882335.1 Candidatus Heimdallarchaeota archaeon
ATAAATCAAAGACTAGTACTTCCATAGATACACCTAATCTAAAATTTTATCTACTAAATACCCTTGTTGGGTTAAGTATTCTGCTAAGTTACTGATATTGGTATCATTAACTGAGAAATTGATCAAATCATCCTCTATTAACTCAATTTTTTCTATCTTATCTTTAAATCGATCTAATCGATCCATAAATTGAGTTACATCAATAATAACGTCTTTTTCACTTTTAATCTCATCAATATTCTCATCATCAATACTCAATAATCTACTTAATCCACCTATTTGAAATTCATTTGGTTTGGAAACAACAGATAATAACAATCGTGGATTGTGATTAAATTTAGATCTTGTATTCAGTTCTTTTGTTCCATACCAAAGACCTTCCCATAGAGAATTTAAATCATCGTCAGATAAATGTGTATCTTTTGCAGAAGTCTCTGATACAATTCCAGGGAATGCTATTATTGAATATTCGACTACATGAGTTTCACCAAAAGTACCTGCTTGCTTATCTTCTCCAGAAGAAAATGTAGTTGTAATTGTATGAGTCGTAATTCTTGGTTTATTTAATGACCTACCAATACCAAATTGAGTAGGACCTGTAATCGAGACATTTGCACCTTTCAATGTGATTGCTGCTCCAAAAAATCGAACATCAATAAAATTAGCTGGTACTTCACTCCTAATTCTACTCTTAATTTCTCCTGATTGTTCTTTATTAATACTTTCAGGTAGATTAAGGGCTCTTGTTATTAAATCTGCCATTGAGGATAAATTTCCGCCCTCATTTTCAAATTTTTTAACAAGAATTCCCTTACCTTGTTGTTCACCATAACGACTCAACCAATAATCTCTTATTGTTCTTTTCAACCTGACATCTGTAACAATATTATAATTATCTTTATCAGTTCTTGGTCTGTTGCTGTCATCTGGATCTCCATTAGGATTTGCATCCTTCACATCGTATAAAAATACGATTTCTCTTCTATTTTTTAATTCATTCGTCATTTTCTATAACCTCATCATCGGGTGTATTTGATTTTTTAGATACAAAAGAATCATATCCAATCATAAAAGCCAATGACCTTTCTTCAGGACTGGCTGACCAAACATCTAGTTTTACCTCATCTTCAATCAACTTCCTTAGATTCTTCATTGGAATATAGCTTTTCCTATCTTTTTCAGACATGATGAATTGTAATCTATTACATTCAGCAAAAATCTGAAGCAAATTTAGTCTATTAAATTCTTTAAACCAAACTCGGGTGTCTTTTATCAAAGTTCTTGTTTTTAAGACTTTTTCCTGTTGAAATGATGATATACGAAAGTATAAACCTATTCCTGCAGCAGCCCGTAAATCTGGTGTTTTAAAGAAATTATGTTCAAATTCCTTAAGCAAGATTTCTTCTCTTGTATTTTCCTGTATTGTGTTGTCTTTGTCTTCCATTTTTATTCCTCACACTAAGATATTATTTAACTCAAGAAATTTATGAGTTAATTTAAAATTATTCAATAGTAAGAAATGTGGTACTAAATCCTTATTCTGACCTAGTAAATAATTCTGATACGATTCATAGATAATATCATTACTTTGTTTAAAGAAAGATTCTTTCTTGATGCTACTCTGCTGGTACAGACTATCTAATATTGACAGAAATAATTTATATTTTACTATGTTATTGATCTTGTAAAATTGAAACACATTTCCTTCTTTTTCTACTTCTGTAATTGTATTTGCTATGTTATTGAGAGCTATATCACTAACTTGGTAAGATCCAATTATCTCTTTTGTAGGTGGTGTTTGCTTGTTATCAGTAACATAGTAATATAGATCAATAAATGTAATAGAATTTCTTGATATTTCCTTTATTAACTCCATTAAATCAGCATTTGATCCCAGTTCCTCTTTAGATTTCTTATCTTTATCTTGTAAAAATTTCAATTGCTTTTTCAATGCAGATGATTTTGCCTTGTCAGATCTCTTTATTTTGGATTGGAGTAGTTCAATCTCACTTTTTATTGATTTTTTCGTCTTATCACCTATAGTTTCCTTTGCTTTTCTTATATTCTTAATAGTTTTATCGAGTAACTCTTTATCTTGAACTACTGGAATCAAATAATGATTAATATATGCACCATCCTTGGTATATACTCCTTTTTTGGTTCTATAGGCATAGAAATTGAGATATTTATCTATGTAGTCAATTCCCTTGGATATATCATAATTACATTCAGTACAAAGACTAAATTGAGTTGAATCAGTTCTATTGTTTGCAAACCCCTGAGAAAAACCACGCATATCTAGGTTAAAAATCCCAATATTCGGTTGCAGTAAATATTTAGTTTCATTATTACATGTATAACAAGTTGAAGGATATGTGAGTTTATTTATTTGATCATCATTGAAATCCAAGAATAACTTTTTGAAATCATCTAATTCACCAGGATAATAAACGTTAGATGATTTTTTGATCTTAAACACCAACATTCCCGGAGCGTCTCTGATGACTGAAAATTTTGAATTATTTTTATCAATGCTAACAATCGATTGTTCAATTAAAAATAATAGAATCTTTACTGTTATCTCAACTTCAAATTGTTGTAACCACAGATACAATGATTTTTCTAAGCAATCATCTGCGCGATTCTGCAATGGTTCTTTATTTAATGATTTTATTAGATCTTGTTCAATTTTAATCGCTTTTTTTAGGACGGAATTAAATAATTTTTCTCCAGTATCTGTTGTAATGAAATTAACCCAATCATTGAACTTATAGCTTGCAATATCCTCTTTGATTTTCTTTAAATCGAACTCCTTTAGTTTATTTAAATTAAAATTGCTTGTTGGGGAGTGACTATTTGATCCAGCACCTACTGTTCCCCTCATATATTGATATTTTTTATTTGGATCATATTCTTCAAGTTGTATCTCTGTTTGATCCAAACTTTTTTGAAATGGATCTAATGTTACTGTAAGGATGTATTTTGATTTGTATTCTGGTCTTGTGTCAACTAATATCATAATTGGGCTCAAGTCTCCAACTATATGCTTTCCAATAAGTTGTATTGTTTTTAGTAACATTATTTATCCTCGTATGTATTTGTTTGTTAAATATATAAAAGAGTTATTCTGTACGTATATATTTTGAAATATTCGTTTATATGAGTTATAGATACAATATAACGTGTATTTTGCTTTGATTAGGCATTCTTTTAATGTAATTTTTTCCAAATGGGTGATAGAGAATTTTGAAATACTCGATAATAAAATAATTCTCAATTTATAAGAATCATAATTATCAAGCGATTACCTCCTGCTGATGGATAAGATTCACATAGGTAATATGCATTGTATGAAATGGTAGTTAATAATGTACAAATTTTGATATTAATGTACAAATTTTGTTATTACTCATATCGATGTAAAATACTGGAATTATGTGATTTCCATCTAATTAGTTAAAAAATAATATATTAGTAAGCTGATACTTGTAAATGCAATATATCTTCCTTTAATAAATCCATTTCAATTGTTGTGTACATCGATTGTATATATCAATAATTAACCATCAATATCCATAATTTTATTAAATCTTATCCTTGTAATTGATTGAAGAGGAAATGGTGCTGACCAGAAAAGCACCAGCATCTCACGGTGTAAATGCCTCTTCATCTATTATCTACAATAAGTGATACTAAAAAGCCAAGAAAAAATTACATTAAATGTTTGTCTAGATAAAATTATTTCATGTTAATTTCATTCTATCAGACCTCAAATCATAAATTTAGTACAATTATGAGTAAATAATTATGTTTAAGTATAGAAGTAATTATATTGGATTTAGTATAGTGATTTTATGACAACCATATCACAATTTAAATTCAATATTAATATACAAGAAAATTCTAAAATACCACGATATTCCGGTAGAATCGTTCAAGGAGCATTTCTTCAGTACTTGCGAATTCTAGATCCTTCTCTATCTATTGATTTACACGAGGGTAATCCTATGAGAACCTATGTCACATCTAATATTTACCGAAGAAGGAACGAGGAAAGTAATTTAATGTATTTTGATGTTTATACAATCGATCCAAGAATAATCGATATTCTTGTAAAAATTATGGTGGGTGGTGAAGGAACTCAAATTTATTTAATTGATAAAATGTATAATATATCTCATATAGACTTCACTGTTCATGATATATCCAGCAAGGAGTTATTACCAATTCGTACAAATGTCTTAGTAAAATTCATTACACCTACCTTATTCGCGAATTCCAAACGGAATAATAACTTAGATGCATTTCCTGTACAAAAACGAATGTGGGCAAATATGATAACTAGTTATAAATACATCGTAGCACCAATTAATGAAGAGGAAGAAATTGAATTAATTCAAAGATTAGAAGATCAATTATCCATTACTGATTTTAAGATAGAAAATAGACGGATAAGACTTGGTAATAATATCCATTTAAACGGTGTAACTGGTTATATTAATTATTTTATTGAAAATAATGAGGGTTTAGAATTATTACGTTCTATATTAAGTCTAGCAAATCATTGGGGTATTGGTGGCAAGCGATCTATGGGCATGGGTAGAGTTCATATTTCCTTTAGATATCCAAAGGTCAAGAAGCCAAATGAAGTTGATTTAATCAAAAAATTAGATAATATTGATACAGTTCTCATGAATTGAATAATGTACTGTTGCGATTGCAATAGATCCAAAATGTATTAAGAGAGGTCACAATTATGAAATCTCCATCAACATGATTGAATCTATTTATCTGGGTCTGTCTCTTCATGAATTTGAAATATGTTACAACTGAAAAATCTAGAAATAGGATTAATTTATTCATTTGGTCTTGTTGATAAATATCAGATCCATTGTTGGTTTTATTCACAATATATGTGTTTTGAAATTTCAATAGAATTAGTTTTCCTTCATCAATGGTATGTGTAATAAAACAAATAATGGGTCTTCAAACATCCAAATTAATACAGTTTCTGTAAAAATGAACGGGATATTGATATCATACAATTATATTTCCTACAATAAATGTAGCAAATTGAATAAAATTAATATAAGGATTATATATTGATGATTGAGAAAAACATGAATTTTCGAAAGTTAGCTTTGATTTATGCAACTTTAATCATTTTTCTAATGGGTAATAATATTGCTCTCAGCGGTGGAATGATGATTCAACCATTGTATAATGATTTTAATGAAACTTTAACTAATCAAATTGGTGTGACAAATCAGCAGGATTCTATAGAATTTGCACAAACTGAATTGGCACAATTAGATTATTCACCATCTGCACCATTGTATATTGTTGGGGATGCAGAATTACTCAACCATCGGAATAATTATGGATGGAGTGGTACTGGAAGCGTTAGTGATCCAATCGTGATTACTGGATTAAATATCACCCATGCTTCTGAAATTTTAATTTACATCTCGTCAATTTCTTATTCTATTATCATTGAAGATAATTATTTAAGAGGTTTGGACACTAATTACTGTATTTATTCATATAACGTTACATCACTAAAGATTACAGACAACACAATTGTAAATTCTAAATATGCAGGTGTTTTATTACTGTATAGTCCTAGTAATGGGGCAACAATTCATAATAATACATTCATCAACAATGCTTATGGTATAATATTGGAGGCTTCCAATGGTCATACCATTACGAATAATACTATTATTCATGATTATGCTGCTGTTGGTATATTTCTTCATGGATCTTCTGGCAATACAATTGAATATAATGAATTCACTAATACTGGTATATATTTAGATGATTTCTTAAGTTCCAAATCTGATAATCAGGTTAGTGTTATGTATAACTATGTAAATGGGAAGCCTATCGGATATTTTCAGAATAGGGCAAATTATGTACTTAATTCTTATCCTTATGGTCAACTTATCATTGTTACATCAACTAATTTCTACATAGCCAATATGAATTTTACCAGTGCTTATGCAGGATTACAGTTGTATTATTCAAATCGTATGAATATCCAAACTTCTGTGTTTAATAATAATGGCTATGGTATTCGAATTTTATTCTCCAATGATATTAAAATTCAGGATTCATCATTCAATTCTAATTCATATGCTATTTATACGTATTTTACAGAGGATATATTCATTGGTAAGTTAACAGCATCATCAAGTACAGGTTCTAATTCATTTACTGGTAATGGTTTAGCTGTTCATACTCATGGAGAATTGAATGCGACTATAATCGGTAATTCTATTATCAACGGAGGTAGTGGAATATATGTTTGGAATAAAAATACCAATACATTGATTACTGATAATATAATTTCAAACAACCGAGGGTATGGAATCCATATTAATTATGGTTATTACTTTGTAGTGTTTGATAATACAATAAGTAACAATGGAGGTAGTGGAATAATAATTGCCAACTCTGAATGGGCAATTGTGTTTAATAATGATATATCAAACAATGGAGGATATGGTATTATTAATAGTTATTCAAAAACTGGTGTTATTACTGATAATGTATTATTAAACAATCCCATGTATTTTGAAATTTCTACAGGTATTAATGCATTAAGACAAGATTCAGTCATGGGAAATACTTTGAATGGAAGACCAATTGTTTACATAGAGTCTGCCACAAACCCTACAATAGCAGCGGATGCAATTCAAGTGATTGTTGTTGATTCCAATGATGTAGTAATATCTGATTTAACTGATTTAGTTTCAGTACAAGTATTATTTAGTAATTCTGTTACTATTAGTAATAATATTTTTACTAGTGAAATTGATTATCCACTAAATATTTATAGATCAACCAACTTAATTATTAATGGGAATGAACTGCCTTTTGGAACAAAGGCATCTTTATACCTATCCAATTCAGATGGAATTGAACTAAGGAATAATCAGTTGGATTCAGGTATTCGATTTTGGACATCTGCTATGGATGATTTTGTAATTGCAGCATCATCTAATACTATTAATGGCAAACCTATCATCTTTCTTATTGGTATTGATGGTATTACTTATTCTGATCCATCACAAGTAGGTCAGATATTCTTAATTAATTCTAATAACATTACCATTGAGAATCAAGAATTTTTGGGATATTATGGGATTTATCTATATAATAGTGATAATGTAAATATTGTAAATAATTCATTTACCGATACCGTTTATGGGATTTACTCTTTAAGATCAAATTCAATTAGTATTAATAACAATGAATTTACAAATGTTATATATTCAATATCTATTGACTTTACAAATCATACTATTATTGAATCAAATACCATTATGAACTCTGCACTGCCAATATATGTCTCATGTTATGCTGGTGTTTGTACTGATGTTAATGTCATTAATAATTATATTTTCAATGAAGAAGCACCTGGAGGAACTTATCGGTATTATTTTGGTGGCATGACTGCTTCTGCTATTTGGTATGCTGCTGGACAATATATGTTTTATAATTCAACAATAATTGGAAATACAATTGAAAACTATTATGGAAATGGAATTAAAATGATATACAATTACAATGGACTTATCCAGGATAATGAAATAATCAATAACTTCGCGGAAGGAATAGTGTTATGGCCTGGAAAAGGTACTGTAATTAATAGAAATTTAATATCTGGTAATGGTGGACATGGTATAATATCTTTCTTCTCTGATAATCTCAATATTACCGAAAATTTAATTGTTAATAATGGTCATTCCGGGATATATCTAGGTTCTGGATCTAAAAATGCAACTATTACTGATAATGTAATTTCATTTAATCATATATTTGGAATAACTGCAAGACATGGGATGTCATTTACACCAAGGCTTGAAAATCCAGATTCTCATTATATTGCATACAATATTTTTGAAGAGAATAAATATGAAGCAATTTTTGCAAATCAAATCAAAACAGGATCTATTGTAGAAAGAAATGATTTTATCAATAATAATTATGCTACTACTGGCATATCACAGGTAACTCATTATACAAGTGATATTACATTTGATTATAATTATTATAGTGATTGGATTAGTCCTGATATTAATAATGATGGCATAGTCGATCGACCATATCGAATTAATGGGTCTAATTTTAATGCTGATTTACATCCTGTTACAAGTCAATTTCACTCACTTTTAGCACCAACTTTGACTACACCCAATGGAGGTGAGAAATTAGATGGAATTGTTACCATTGAATGGGAAGCTGCATTGGATGGTCAAGATCATGAAATTCATTATAGTTTATTTATTTCTGATGATGGTGGATCGAATTGGGGTATTTTAGCTCTTGATTTAACAGAATTATCATATTCTCTTAATACTTCTCTATATTCTGATGGAGAAAATTATCTGATTAAGGTTGTTGCTGTCGATATTTGGGGTTATGTCACTGAAGATACATCTGACGATGTTTTTGAAATTAACAATGGTTCTATTTTTGATAATATCCTTGATTTTGTTCAATCAAATCCAAAAGCTGTAGCTGCCGGACTTGTAGGTGTCATCGTTGTTGGTGGTGTAACAAGAGTAATTGGTCGAGCTAGAGGAAGAGGTAAAGCAAAGGGAAGAGGTAAAGGATCTGGAAGAAGTTCTAGCCGAGGTTCTAGTAATAGACGAGGTAGTAGACGAGGACCTTAAAATTGTATTAACATGATGACGAATGTATTTACAATATGTAAAATTGATTTTCATCATGGCATGATAAATATTGTATATACAAAAAAAATCATCAGACTACTCAACTATGGAAATAACAAGTGGCCCCGTAACTAATACTAACATTCATACTATATTTTAGGAATAATTTAATTCAAATAATTTAATTCAAATAATATACTTATCTATTCTAATTAATTTTCCTTCTATTCTACTTTATCCCATTTATTGAAATATTATTATTATTATTATTATTATTTTTAATTTTAATTGATTATCATTTGATGTATTCTAAGCTCGATACTTGTTCATTTAAATTTCTTAATTCATTCAATTATTATGAGATTAAGATAATTTTACCAATGGATTTTATTAAATAAAAGTAAACAAATAAGCATAATAATATAAATTTAGAAGGTTCCAAAATAATATGGAGGTTTTGGAAAATTTATTTGATAAATTATATCAATTTCCAACTGAAGATGAGGGAAAAAATTACGAAGATCTAATGATGTCAATTAAATTTAAAGATGAAGCTGATACCAATAAATTACAATACATTGAAAGTGTGATTTTAACTTTGGATAATAAATTTAATGAGGCTATCGATTTAGTTACAGAAATATTAGAAAGGAAAGATTTGAATCTAATATATCAAAGAATATTCAAATCTTTTCTAGTTAGGATATATCTTGAAATAGGTAAATATAAAGAAGCAGAAATCTATTATCAACAAGTCATTAATTTGGATGAAAGAAGCGTTGATTTTACTGATTTTATATGTAAATTAGAATTAATTCAATTTCAAAAAAGTTCAGGTAACTTAAATTTAATTAAAGAGGAGTTTGATGATGCAATTAAGAGTTATAACCGTGCACTTAGTTTACTTGGAGATGAAAAAAATAAAAACAATGTATTCTTAAATATACGATCAAGTATTTATGGGAATATTGCACTCTATTATGATTATAATGGAGACATTGATATTGCTCTAACTTATCATTTTAAGTCTCTAGATATAAGTAAACAACAGAATAATTTCAGAAAAAGTGCAAATGATCTCAATAATATAGGAGTAATATATTTTCTTCAAGGTAAATTGAATTTGTCCCTAAGTTATCATAACCAGAGTTTAAATATTCATCAAAAGAAAAAACATATACATCAGATAGCAGCACCTTTGTCAAATATTGGTACAATATATAGATTAGTGGGAGATTTGAAATTAGCATTAGAATTTCAACAATCTGCTTTAAGATATTCACTAGATGTTGAAAATTATACTGAGGCTTCAAATATACAAATTGAATTGGGTAAAATATTCCGTGCTAAAATGGAATATAAAGAATCAATAAACCATTTTGATAAAGCTTTAGATTACTTAAACAAAGAATTATCTGGTGAATTAAAGCTTAGAATAATAATATTTGAAAAATTAATAACCATTTTAGAAATGAATGATGAAGACTTAATTACAGAAACTATGATTTTATTAGATCCGTCGGATTCAAAATCAAAAAATATTTGGATAATAAGTAAATTAGGTCAAGCATTAGTAAATAAGCAAAAGAATTCATTTGATTCTCTGTCAAAGGCACAGAGTATTCTTGAAAATATAATTGAGGATAAATTGTTTAATTTTGAATATTACATACTTGCGTTGACCCATCTGATTGATCTAGAACTTTATGAAATGGAAATGCTTAAACTATATAATTTTACAGATAAACTAACTAGTAATATTGAATTATTGAAGAAACTTTCTAAAGATAGTAATTCAAAAATATTGGAGATTTGGTGTAAGATATTTGATATTAGAAAGGATTTAATTAAAGGTGATGTAATTTCAGCACTTAATTCGTTAAATTATTCGTTATCACTGGCAGAATCTTATAACATAACTGATGTGATTGATAAATTATCAGGATTAAACGATCTAATCATTTCTCGTGTAATACAAACAAAGTTAACATCAACAGAGAATAACATGAATGTTGAACCAATAGGAGAATTACGATTAAAGTTAGATGGTAATATTCAAAGTACTAAATTTGAAACAGACATTGAAATCCCTCATCATTTTGTTATATTAGATCAACATTATCAAATTATTACAAATATATACCTCCACAATGCAGAAGAATATTTCAAGGATTTAGAGAAAGTTTTATCTGATTTTCAAAAAATAAGATCTATGATGCCCGAATTGGATAAATTGGGTAAAATAATTTTAAATGAATTAAATATATCATATAGTTTTGTCAAATCATTTATTGTTTTATACATTTATACAGGTAATCCACTAGCTGGTAAGATTAGATTTGAAATGTTATTTAATTTAGTTAAATCCATAATTATTAAACATAGTAATGATACACGTATTAATCCTAATTCCATCAAGAATTTAATAAATAGACTTGTTAGTAATGTAATACAACCAGTAGATAAAGAAATTGTAGTAGATCTGATTGATTTCAAGGATATTAACCTAAAAGAAAATTTAAAGATTATTTTTGATCCGATTAGATTGGCCATATTAAAACATCTCACAATTTTTAATCGATTTATCGCATCTGAGTTTAGGACGATGTTAAAAGTCAACTGGAGTACTTTTAATTGGCATATTAAAATTCTAAGTGATAATAAATTAGTTGAGGAAACAAAGGAAATAGTAGGAACAAAAGTTGTACGGATCATCCATTTTACATTTCATGGGGTTAATCAATATAAAAAAGTAAAATACTTTATGGATAATTTATAACTATGTTATTTTATTTATTACCGATACAGTCTCCTGTATCAAGTGGTCCAAACCATAAATTTCCAAGAGCTGTTTTATCATTACTTAAGAAAAACTCTATAGCTAATTGTTGTGCATCATCAATTGTTATTTTTCCCTCTTTATTGAGTAATTTTCGATAATGATTTTCAATATCAACAATTTCTCTCCCAAATCCTGTTAAGAATATTTTGTAATTATCAAAACTAAATAGGTTTTCTTCCTCATCAAACAAAATTATTGACATAAATGCTTTTCCAAAATCTAAAATTAACTTTTCAATCTCTTGAGGAAATTTCAATAAATCAAACCAATAAGATAAAAAATCATCATACCTAATTTTATCATCATCATCAATATCTGCATATTTAAGTGTATTTTCCCAGAAATCCAAATATAAATTGTATAGATTAAAATATTCTGGAGTTTCCTTATTTATACCTTTCAAATGTACAAATTTATCCACTACCTTCTTAAAATCATTTACCTCAATTTTACCATCATTATCTGAGTCAAACAAACAAAAAAATATTTTAAGTTTATGTTCTTGAAACTCAGTAACCATAATTAAGACATTATCTTATTTTACTTAAACATTTCCGATAAAAATTTAATAAAACAATCAATTTATACAAGTTCACCTTTCTTTGTACAGATGGATATGAAAATCATTAAGTCTAGTTCTATTATTTAGAGCACATATCTTGTCAAGATCCAAGTGATTTTATTGGAGATTATGGAGATTAACCATTCATATGTGAAGGTGTGGTATAGAAATAATTTTGTTCCTTTGTAATTATCCATTCTAACAATATGTGCTTTTTATGTTGGTAATACCAATCAAGTTTGAAGCAACATTTAATTTCGGTGTAAGTAATATGAATGATGCAGTGTGCATAAATTTCAATCAAATATTTGGTATTAATTCGAATGCTGAATTTATGATTAGTAAGCTACTGCACTCATTAAATAAGAAAATACTTAATCGAACGGAATTATTTGGAGTTTTAAATGGAATAGAAAACTGTAGGCAAAAAATAGGTTGTATGTGTGGTTGGCTTAATAACCAATTCGATTCAAGCATGTTGCAAATTTACCCCCTAAATTTACAGTCGACAAGTTCGAGATCCGCGTTTTCCAAGTGGCGAATCTCGCAGTCACTTTTTTCTAGACCATTGTATGGAGGTCTGGAGATGATAAAAACATAACGGTCACAATTGAGAAATACCTAGTAATAGGATTGAAACGGATCTGTTGCATGGGCTGCACAAAAATTGACTGAAAAGTCACAATTGAGAAATACCTAGTAATAGGATTGAAACATAGGATTTACAATATTTGTCTGTCTCGAATTCATCAAGTCACAATTGAGAAATACCTAGTAATAGGATTGAAACTTACTTCCAGCAGAGGTAGTTGATGTTGCACAACAAAGTCACAATTGAGAAATACCTAGTAATAGGATTGAAACCTTTTACTTTTGTCATGCTACTTCCTCCGCTGATATGTCACAATTGAGAAATACCTAGTAATAGGATTGAAACTTCCGAACAAAGCCGCAAACACTAAAAATATCATAATGTCACAATTGAGAAATACCTAGTAATAGGATTGAAACCAAAAGTGGCACCTACCATTCCCCCTCTGTCCTCAATTGTCACAATTGAGAAATACCTAGTAATAGGATTGAAACGATCAAGTAAGCTCTTTGCTTTTTTTAATTTTTTATTTGTCACAATTGAGAAATACCTAGTAATAGGATTGAAACACGGAGTATCAAAAGGATCATTATTTAGAAGATTATATGTCACAATTGAGAAATACCTAGTAATAGGATTGAAACGGAAGATATAATTTAGATCAAGATATCAAGGATCTAATGTCACAATTGAGAAATACCTAGTAATAGGATTGAAACAATTTATTAAAAACAGAGCCTAAGTTAATATAAGTAGGTCACAATTGAGAAATACCTAGTAATAGGATTGAAACTCATCGTTACGTACTATCTTTCTCCACATCGGGCGGAAGAGTCACAATTGAGAAATACCTAGTAATAGGATTGAAACATGAGATTAAGGAATTATTTTCTAAAGTGCTAAATGAAGGTCACAATTGAGAAATACCTAGTAATAGGATTGAAACGAACATCTTTATTACCCATTTGTTCAAAAATGATATCATGGTCACAATTGAGAAATACCTAGTAATAGGATTGAAACTAGGTCTCTGCAATTAACTGTCCTTCATTATAGAAACTCGTCACAATTGAGAAATACCTAGTAATAGGATTGAAACAATAAAATGGAATACGATATCCAGAGAAAATTCTAGATAGTCACAATTGAGAAATACCTAGTAATAGGATTGAAACCTGTTATGATCCACATAAGCATCAGACCAAGCATTGGTCACAATTGAGAAATACCTAGTAATAGGATTGAAACTTGAGGCATGTTATCCCACGGCATCGCCACGCGAATCAGTCACAATTGAGAAATACCTAGTAATAGGATTGAAACCAAGATATACGTTTCGGTAAAGAAATAGTTCAATATTGTCACAATTGAGAAATACCTAGTAATAGGATTGAAACTCCTGATCTATCCCAAGGGTCGCTTGGAAGAACACCGAAGTCACAATTGAGAAATACCTAGTAATAGGATTGAAACCCAATTTTTAGGACTAGACAGTAAGACAGACAAAACACAAAGTCACAATTGAGAAATACCTAGTAATAGGATTGAAACATACTCTAATTGTTCCTCCTTGTGGAGTTGCACTAAAAGTCACAATTGAGAAATACCTAGTAATAGGATTGAAACAATATTTCTTGTTGGTTTTCCTGTGGATAGAAAATTTTAGTAACAATCAGTAAAACCTAGTAATAGGTTTGAAACAACACCTTTTTGTCGTAGATATATGAATTATTATGTCTAGTAACAAAGCAATTAAATCTAGTTATAGGATTAACCCTTCTTTTTATCCGTTCAATTTTCAGTTCATTTTACTTTGTATTCAATAAATCCTTACTTCATCTAAATCAGGATCTATTTCAAGTGTCATTCTGATCATCTCCTTTGCACCATTTCCATCTCCTAATTCGAGTAAAACCTTTTCCCAACCAAGATAGGTTTCTTCATCAAACAATTGAGTTCTACAATCATTTTAGTTGGTTCATTCTTTCATCAAAGGTAAGATATTCTAATTGCATCTTTTTAGCAAATTAAATTATATTTGCATCTACAATACTAAAAAATGGATGGGTTGAAAGTATTGGTAACGTTTCATTAAATGTAATATCATCATTGTATAATATCTTGATTTTTTCACTATGTTGAAACATATCTAATGTTGCCGTGGCAACTTTAATTCCTGCTTTTCTTAGTAAAAAGGAGTAAACTTCTATAATAATATAATCTGTAACAAAGATTTGATTATTCTTTATAATCTCAGGAATCAACTCTCTAGCTTTTGAATGAAATTTATCCCTTTCATACTTAAGAGTTATCCAAATTACACTATCAATTATCAATGAATCACATTATGCTCTATAACACTATTTGAATCTTCATCTCCAGATATTGTAGTTACTAACCATTTATCTAATGGATCGACCTTCATATTAGAAATCTTATTGGTTTTTACATCATCTATTTCATTATTTTTCAATAACATTTGGATTCCAGAAATTTGTACTATGACTTCATCATTTATCACGGAAGTAATCTCTTTTAAATAAGTTACAGTATCAATTATTGAACTATAATCTTGATAATTCTCATAATTCTTACTAATTTGATTAATTTGCTCCAAAATAGAAATAACTCTTTTATTAAGAACTTTTACATAATTATTTAATTCTTCTTCATTTTTTATAAGGAAATAGCCTCTTGATGTCCCTGCTACCGGCAATTTAAAAAGATGGATACAATTCATAATATATTGCCTAATTATTACATTACTAGGTCCTGGATCAATTTGTAATATGCTTGCAATTTCTGCTGATGTGATAGGCATTTTAGCCTCTTCAAGAATTTTTCTTATCTTAGTCAATATCGATTTTTCATATTATTTAATCATCATTAAGTAGGAGCAATAATTTACTTAATGGGTTGACTTTGTAGACAACTACACTAACAACATGTCTAAAATAGTCCATGTTTGAATCACATTTAAACAAATAACAAATTTAACGATACCTCAAATGAATCAATTAATAGCGTCTTTATCTTTATTTCAGGTTGATTTATCTTCGATTTAAGATTGAATTTTTGAATATTCAATTGTATATGATTTTAAGTAATTAATTGTAAATCTTTTAATTACTACTTCTGTAGTAATCTATTAACTATAGCAATAATTTTCTCCATATTCAAGAGAAGGGAATCAATCTTAGGCACCTTAGTAAATTTTGTCTATACAATTTTAATAGCTTAATATTTTGTACGTCGATCCAGTCAACCTCTCCACTAAATATTAAATTAATTAGAAGAATTTTGAACAAACTTTGAATTATAAAACTATGTGTTAGTTATCCAGATATTGTCAATCAATTGGTGTATTAATCAAATATATTTAATACAATTAATTAACTAATATAATAATTCGTTTGTCATTGAGTAACTTCACAATTTGTTGTTTTTAGATTATATTCAAGTAATACTTAAGAATTTGTCTAAAAAAATGACAAATTATTTACGAGATCGACTAGATCGATTGTAAGTAATAAGAAATTCTAATATATGATTTTATTTTTTGTACAGTTGGATGGTTAGTTATTTAGAAATTTCAAAAATGTTATTTATTCAAAATATCAAAACTCTAAAGAAATTCACAATTATTTTCCTCTCTCTAAGTTTAATATTATTGTTTGATAATTTCATTGGGTGGTTTAATTCTTGGGTGATTGATATTACAATATCCATTATATGGTTTTTAATTACATTATTGCTGATACTTAATCTTCAATTTATTATCCATGAATTGGGTCATATTCATAAAACTCCATTTAATTCCGATAGAAAATATTATTTTGAATATCAGGGACCTTTTGGCGTAAGAATTTCAAAGACAAAGGAAGGAGAAACCTCAATAACAGATCAAATAAAGGCTTTGGAAGCACCTTATATTGGCTTATTTGGTTTTTTGATTACCTTGATTTCAATTATCCAGATTTGGCTTACTATTATATTAAGTAGTTATCTAACTACTACTTGGATTATTTTTGTATTTATTTCAATATTTTGGTTAAAGTATCTCTGTGATACATGTGTATTATTATTGATACACTTATGGAAGATTACAACACCACGATTTATCAAAATTGCAAAAATATTAAGCATACCAGTATCAACTGATATTCTTGTAATTGCCCATTTAAAAGGAGAAAAAATCTATGAGAATTTTGATTTAAATGATGACGGCTATATTGCAATAATTGAAGAGAAAATGGAGAATAACCTGCTTACTATAATTCATCAAAGTAAACATATCACATATTATAGGCATTGATTTTCCCTATTTGAAATCATTAATTTTATTGCTTGATCGATCCAGTCAATCCTTTATCTTTCTCTTTATTTATTTTTTCGATTGATAAAATAAACACTAATAGTTATTGAAATTACTGGATAAAATATATTTATAGAAAAATCAAAGTCGGTCGATTGAGATATATTAAAAAGAAAGGTGAGTCTTTCTCCCATTGAATATGTTAATATCTATTTGAACAATTGTTATTATTTCTAACAACAGTAATACCAAAATAATAAGATTATATTGAAAATAATGAATTATTTCCGCTTTCAGCTACCAAAGGAGAGTTTAACGGATCTCTAACAAAATTTTAGGAATTAGATCATATTTTATGGATTTACCTATAAATACATCTAGATAAAAGATAGAGTGGTGAAAGACTCACAAAGAAAGAATATTATGTAAATCACCGACAAATTATTGATATTACAATGACTGATTATCTTTATGAATTGGTAGATTAATTTGAGGTTAATACTTTATTTTGATAAAGTAAAAAATGGCCACCAATCTATTTAGATACAAATAATTGGGATATCTTTTAACAGACTCTAAAGCTACTTTTTGACAATCAAAGACTAATTTTAACATTTCATTAGGAAAGAGTTCTCTAATGATAAGAAATTCATTTATCTCTTTCTTAATTGGGACGTTAAAGTCTGCTTTGAACATTATAATGTATTTTTCGTTTCTTCTCTTATAAGTTTTATCGATATTCTGTATATCTGACCCCATACTCTTTTGTATAGACAAAATGAGCTAAGTTGAAATAATCGCAGTAGAAAGGGTGAAGTTAGAAAACTTTGGATTTTTGCACATTTTGATAATACTATTAAATTTGTTTGTAGATTGAAAATATTGGTATATTTATGTTTCAATCCTTCATCATACAGTTTACTAATAGTAAACTAAAGGTTTATGACATTAAAATTTGTTAATTTGTCTATACAAGTATTCCTAAATTAATTGAATACCTCCTATATTTTCCTCAAAATCAAATATATTCATGTTTCAGGTAAAACATATATACTTTGATATATATTTCATAATATGGAAAATCAAAAATATAAGAGACAAAAAACCCCTAGATGTTGTTTTTTGTAATGAGAAGTTTATACATTTATTCAATGAAAAAATGGAAAAAAGTAGGATTCATTTGTATGACTTGTAAAAATACAAATTTGGGGGGTTTTTAATTAACTTGTTATCTAATAAATTAGAAAAACAAGTGGAAGTGAAATATTATCTTGAAATGAGGGTTAAAACAACTTGGTAACTTGGTAGTTATAAAAAAAACAAGTTATATTTTTTATATGTGTCACAATTGAGAAATACTTAGTAATAGGATTGAAACAACAGAGCAGTTGCTGATACTAAAATATAAGCCCAAGTCGTCACAATTGAGAAATACCTAGTAATAGGATTGAAAATGAGATCTATTTAATATCTTATTTCCAACTTTGTTCCGTCACACTTTCAGAGGTTATTGTTGATAGAATGGTTCTAACGTGATTTACAATTTTAAAACAATCAGATTAAAATGGTATACCATAAAGTCAATGAGAAGTCCTATTCTCAATATGAGAAACGTTGGTCCGCAAATAAATCTCAATGATTTCTATGCGAGTGATCTACTAATGGAAAAAAACATGGAAAACCCTACTTCAATGAAACCTCAAGGAAGAGGAGCGGAAAGAATAAGTCACAGAATGAAGTCTCTACTAATCCCACATTACAAGTGTGGGTGTCTGGCGACGACCTGCAGATAAACGGCTGAGCGTGTGTAAGTATGTACAATTAATTGAATGTACAAATTAGATTATCAAGATAAATCTAATAATTAGACTACCTAAGAATTGTATAAGACATTTTGGTGATAATTACTGGAAATGGATGTTAATACATTGTTGAAATAAATTATCAATCTTGATATTTT
>JAOUKW010000296.1 GCA_029882335.1 Candidatus Heimdallarchaeota archaeon
AATTTTGCAATTACATCAACCTTACATTCACCATTCACAATACGCGACTGTCAGTCGAATTATCAGTGATATTTTGATGAATAAAGAGAGAGAAGTACACCTTAAGAAATATTACAGGTTAACAGCTTCAATCCAAATAACAAATGAATTTTGCAATTACATCAACCTTACATTCACCATTCACAATACGCGACTGTCAGTCGAATTATCAGTGATATTTTGATGAATAAAGAGAGAGAAGTACATATTAAAAAATTTTAAAGTTTAACAGCCCCAACTCACATAACAAATGAATTTTACAATTACATCAACCGTACATTCACAATTCATAATACGCGACTGTCAGTCGAATTATCATCGATATTTTGAAGAATAAAGAGAGAGAAGTACACCTTAAGAAATATAACAGGTTAACAGCTCCAATCCACACCACAAACGAACATAGCAAGTACAACAGCCAAATATCACAAATAATACCTGCGCTACAGTCAACCCTCATAAACAAATATTTTCAATTACTACAGACACTCTGATTGATTTTTTATTATTGTAGGCTGTAGTAATTATTCCCAATATTAGTCCTGTATTTACTAGAACTCATGACATCCGATTTACTAATATTCATCAATTACTGAACTGAATATTCTTACATACTGATAATTCAATTAAAAGTAGCAAAACAAAATAGTAAATAAAATCTTATAATCTACATTATAACTTAAAGAATATGGATCAAGATCATTTCACAAAACTGGAAAATATGTATCATAAACACCCATTCAATGAATTTGTCAAAGCAAAAATATCAATTGCACAAGGAGAAGCGAGGATATTGATAAACATAGAGGAAAAGTTCCATCATGCAGCAAATGCGGTTCACGGTGCACTATATTTCAAAGCACTTGATGATGTTACTTTTTTTGCAGTTAATTCACTGATTGAGGGTAATTTATTTGTTACATCCAATTTTAATTTGAATTTCCTGCGACCAATTGCACAGGGTACTATCACCGGTGTTGGAAAAGTCGTGTACAAGTCAAAAAATCAATGCATTGCAGAGGGTGTATTGTATAATGACGAAAACAAGGAAATTGCAAGAGGATCCGGTACATTTACTCGTAGTAGTCTTAGTTTTCCTTATCAAGATTCATAATTTCTTAAAAATAATAATTTTTGTCTAGATTTATATATGTGACACCATCAGCAGAAGTTATATCATATTCAGAGTAATACTCAGCATTAAATCCGGAGCGAAACAAAATAAAATCGTTTAGATAATCGGTTGATTCAATATTTAATTCTGGAAAGCTATCTAATAATATTTGATAAAATTTAGTTGTATTGCTTAACAAATAAAATAGGTGATTGTAAGCAGCATTGTGATATTTTAAGGGAAGTAGAGGTATAATGGTATTAGTTTCAGTCATGCATACAGGATAGAATTGACGATTTATCTGTAAATGTTCTGTTTTATCACTTGTTAATGAATCCAATTGTAATCCATCAGCAAGTTTTCGACGAAATTCTCCATACATTAAGTTAATTGGAATTTTACCCAATAAATGTGTGGTACCAATAACAGAAATATTGATACATTCCTTGTTGTTTGCAGATTTTTCATCTGAATTATTTTCTTCCTTCTGTTTGTCGTCACCAATTGTGTTTTCATCATTTTTCTTAATAATTCGAAATTGTTGCGACCATATTACATCTGGTTTTGTATATATTTTTTTGTTTTCTCCCTGAATATACACGGCTAATGGCTTTCTAATTAGAAATGCAATAATTACTAGTAATAATATCCAAATAAAATATATGTAATTACTTGACATTAACACAATAGCATAGTCAATAACCATCAACAATATCAAAATTGAATAGGTCAACAAATACAACCGTTTTGGACGAAATATACGAAATGCAGAGGTGATCAGCGAGATTTCAAATTCATTATCTGACTTTTTCGTCAATCGGGCACTATATTCTCTGGGGATCATTTCATGAAAGATGTAAACATCGTCATTTGACATTTGTTCCACTGAGCTCTGCTTAATTTTGAAGATTTTAAAACATTTGATCCCTATGCTTGGATATTTCTTAATATAAAGCGTATTTTCAATTAATTATCAATAATATTGGGATTATCTCTTTATTGTATATAATAATTGGTGTTCCTTTTGAACAGTATCATTTCTTTTTAGAATTTTATTTTTTTCAATTGGATTCAATCTGATATACATTAGAATATGATACAACCAACCTATATTGTGGTGGAGATAGATGGTGATATCCTAAATATGGTAGTAAAACTAATTTTTCATTACAGAGAATAATTGGAATTACAGAGAATAATTGGAGCCAGGATTACCAAGTTTAATTATTGTACAGCATTAAGATTTCAGATTATGGAGTTTACACCTCGTATTCGACTTCATTCGAATATAAAACTTGAGATCAGAGAAATATTTGGAGAAATGCAGTTAAAAAAGCCTGAAATTAATAAAAATGAAAATATGAAATACAAATTCTTCATTCCAAATAGGAGAGAATAATTATATCAATAATGTAGATAGAGTGCATTTGAAAGGAGAATCTTATGATTTCTCAGAAATAATTAATACTATACAAAACATAAAACAAATCTACAAATTAGAATATTGTCACGTGGTCAATCTACTACCACAAAATTGGAAATTTTTTTAGTAAATTCACCGTTTCCTCTTTATTTGTATATATTCGATAAAATTAATAGATTATCAAATTTAAAATAACTAAAATCAAGTTAAAACAGTAGCAATCTAAAATCCCATAGAATATAATTTTATATATCGCAAAAGAATACGCACATTATGTCTGTATTGACACTAACCCGTAATAAATACCCAGATGTTAAAAAAATACTTAAATCAGGGTTCGCATTGCTTATCATGCTCCAATTATTGTCTATAAATCTAATTCAGGCAAGCAATCATGAGTGGGAAGAGTTAAACTTTACTATAAATACGACTGGTGATAAACTGGTTACTATTTTTGATGATGATCCTACATACCTTAGTGTAGAAATTAAATTTGAAGCAGGAGAAGAGATGGTAGGTAGCACACTTGTGGTAACCTATATAGATCTATCAACAGGAGATGAAGTTGAGGAGACTGAGTTTTTCATTGGAAGTGAATCAACCTACACATTTGATTTTCCAGTTAAGGTTACAAAATTAGTATATGACCTTGGTTATGTTACTAGCTATGATTTTGGTACATACAACATCAAGTATCGAATCGAGAAAAGGGCAGCTGCCATTACTTTGGTAGATATATTATGGATAATTGCATTTCCTATGCTTATCACATTATTATCATTTAGAGGTGAAATGAAAAAATGGAAGGCTTGAATCAATCAAATCTGATCTATCACATACAAGGTCCAACACCTAATCAAAGAAGGTTCCATATGATATTTATTTTCCTATTTTATCTTTTCATGCTTAGCATGTCCAGTTATTTTTACTTTTTGAAAAAATTTGGATTTTCTATGTATTTATCAATGACTCAACAAGCAATCTATCCAATAATTATCCCCGACAATCCATTATTACAAATTATTTCTTGGTTATTATACTTACTAGTAATATTTCCTCCTTTATACTATATTTCTCTTGCAAAGCCAACCAATTTTTATAATTACAATGGACAGTTAGTAATTGAAAAAGTTCGAGGTAAAAAGACACAACATAAGACAATTGATACTAAAATGATTGATTATTTACATGTAGAGGATAAAATTTCTGTACATACTTATAGAACAGGATCTACATCCAGTGGTGGTGGATATGGAACAAGTGTAAGTAAAACGACTCACCTAGTTGCAGTCATGCAACTTGATGAATTCAAAACACATTCATCCATAAAATTATATATGGACAGTGATCCAACCAAAGTAAAACAATTAGCCAAGATATTAGCAGATACTTTTAGATTACCAATTCAATAATAATACAACACAATGCAAATCTAGTCGACTCAATTATTCTTGCAGACAATATTTTTACTTTTTAGAGACAAATTGAAATGTTTTAATCAATATTAGTCTGAAATTACAACAACAAGGGAATTAAATAATGCAGAAACAGATTCATTTTTCAGATTTAATAAAAAGATTCAATATTTTGTGTGAAGAATTTTTCTTCATCAGTGCTTGACAATAAATTCAACTTTGTTGATGACATCATATGAATCATAGTAGATCATAAAGCACATATGAATCTTTTCCATTGCTTCCCATATGAATCATAAAGCACATATGAATCTTTTCCATTGCTTCACAAATGAATCATATGAATCATTAAAGTTGCAAAACCTATGAATGGCCAATAGTAAAAATTTGTATAATATATTCAATGTTAGATTTCATTCCTTACAAATGTAACATTTATCTATTTGATACAAATTTTACCCCGCAATGATTGTTTTTCAGACATAATAATGAAGTTTCTTGAATACTTACCATATCACAATACCTCATAACGACATTAAATCCAAGTACAATAAATTTAATGAGGAAACGAGATTATCCTTAATAGATCTTTCTAAAAAAATATTACAGAATTGTTTTCTAATAAATTATATTACATAAAAAGAAGCAAAATTATTTAATATATTTTTTAATAAAAGCAATATTTATTTAACTTTGATATTTAGAAAAAATGAAGAAATATGTCCAAAGGAAAGTTTTCAGAATACAAAGACCTCGGTATTATCAGTCTTACGACATTTTACAAAAGTGGAAAAGCAGTCGCGACACCTGTCGATTACAGGAAATATGATGATAATACATTATATGTGAGTACTGCAAAAAATTCCTACAAAATAAAAAGGATAAAAGCAAATCCAAAGGCAACAATTGCCCCTTGTACTATGAGTGGGAAACTAAAAGGAGAAATTATTGACGTTACTGTTAGAATATTGAATGAAAATGAGGAGGAAAAGGGTAAAGAGATGGTTGCCCCAATTTATAAAAAATTAATTAATCGAATTATTTTATTGTTCAAAAAAGGACCCCGTCATTATTTAGAAATCACTTGAATAAATGAATGAACAATAAATGAACAATGTTTTTTGCCATTCAAAAGACCTTCTACTATACAAGCCATTCAGTAAATTTATATATTGTCAATAAATTAGTATAATATGTTTATCAAATTAACAAATGATGAAACTGACAAGGTAAAAAATATTATAGAAACATTGGATCAAGCATTTGAAAATTGGTTTAATGGAATTAGTGATATCAATGAATTTAGCAGTATTT
>JAOUKW010000020.1 GCA_029882335.1 Candidatus Heimdallarchaeota archaeon
CATCAAATGCGAGTAGAACTCTTTTGTATGACATTAATAAGGCAGAATGGTCTTCAGAATTATCAGAAATATTAGGTATTGATCCAACGATCCTCCCAGAGGTACACCCAAATGCGACTTCAGAACCATTTGGCACTTATAAAGGAGTACCTATAAGAGGTGTACTTGGAGATCAACAAGCAGCGTTATTTGGACAAAACGGGTATAATTCTTCTGAAATTAAAACAACCTATGGTACTGGCAATTTTACACTTATGAATCTTGGTAGTAATGTAAAAATTTCAGATAAAGGTTTACTAACTACAGTAGCATGGCAAATTGATAAAAATTTGACTTATGCTATGGAGGGAAGTGTATTCATAACTGGTGCTGCTTTTCAATGGTTAAGAGATGAATTACAAATAATTAATAGTTATGCAGAAATTGATGATTACTCTAATAAGATAGAAAATAGTGGCGGTGTTTATTTTGTACCAGCATTTGTAGGATTAGGCGCACCATATTGGGATACATCCGCTAGAGGTACAATCACTGGTTTAACTCGAGGAACTAACAAATATCATATAGTTCAGGCAACAATAGATAGTGTTGCATATCAAACTCAAGACTTGCTAGATACCCTTCAACAATCATCCGGACTTAAATTGACATCAATGAGAGTAGATGGAGGTTTGACAAAATCGATCAATCAAATGCAAAAGCAAGCGAATATCAGTCAAATTAAAATAGAAATACCAAGAAATATTGAAACTACAGCATTAGGAGCAGCTTTAATGGCGGGTTACAACGAAATTTGGCATGATTTTGAAACTCTAAGACATATAAATCCAGTTGAAACTGGTTTTGAACCCAAAATTAGTAATCAAATAGCTGAAAAAGAATATGATAAATGGAAATTAGCAGTGAAGAAGTCTTCTGGTTGGATTTGAATTAATCTTTACTACTAATTGAGGCTATTGGAATTAAATAATTATTAATGTCGTTTGTCAATCTTCTAAGAGCATAGACAAATTCTTCATAATCCAAGGTTTGAAGAGGCATCTCAATTAATGCATACAGAGCTCCATCAGGAGATAGTCCAAATTTTGTCAGAGTAGTTGAATAATTAATTCCCAGCACCTTTTCATACACTTCTGCTGCATTATGCTTTATTGTTTGAATGAAAACAGTTGAAAAATAAATCCAATGACCCTTCTCACTAAATTTAATTTCTATTTTAATTTCCTTTATATCCAATTGGGCTATTAGTGTTATTACAATTTGTTCTTCCTTATGTGAAACACTTTCAGGAGCCCAATCAAATGAATTTAAGAACCCAAGAATTTTTTCTTTCGCGGTTCCCGCATTTTGTCCCGTCAATTTTCTCAGACCTATAATATTTATCACATCTATATGTCTTATGAATTTAATTTAAACTTTGATAAAATAAAATCAAATTGTTTAGTAGGAAAGTTTTTTTTCGATAAAATATCACATATATTAATGGTAATTGAATCTAGTTCAAATAGATTGGAACAGTTGCTCTCGGGTTCACGTGCGATCTATATTATTGATGGAGCTGGAAAACTTCTACATCATGAATATTTCTTGGGTCAACAAGATGATCCTCACCTGTACTCTGGTTTGTTTGCAGCTGTAAATGTATATGCCAAGGAATTAAAAGCGGGAGTGATAAAATCAATAGAACTTGGAGAAAACAAATTTGTTTTAACTGAACATAATGAGACAGGTCATCTTATTGTAATGGATCTGAGCATGGAAATTAATGATGAAGATGGGGGATGGCTACTGACTCATATTGTAGATCGATTTGCCGCAATGCAACAATTATTAGAAGAAGATTTTAAAGGCTCTCTAACACTTAAAACATTATTTGAAGAGAGAGGAAAGGCAATTAACTGGGATACAATTCATGAAATTAGGCAAGATGCAGTCGATAATCAAAAAGTAATTTTTGATAAAGTAACTACACTAAATTTGACAAAAATTAATTTGAATAATCATACAACATGGTCTAGAATAAGAAAAGTAGTTTCAGTTCTAGTAGAAAGTCATCTAGGTTTGGAGGGAATTTTACTGTATATTCTAAATCATGAAAGTACAAATATTTTATACTCCGGAAGGAGAAAAGATGAAAAAGATAGATTAGAAGTAGTTCAAGAATATATTAACAATAAATTATTAAATCAAATTGGTCTAGAATTGGAAACCGAACTTATTCAAGTAAATGAATTTTATTGCTCCATTTTTCCATTACTATGTGCAGAAGGTGGAGTTTTAGCTGCAATATCAACAGATAAATATCTAATCAGCCGTTTAAATAGTCAGATGGAAAGATTAGTTGCTTCAATTGAAAGACTGGGAGTTTAAAATAAAATTTAGTTTTCAATTAAACAGTATAGTTAATATAGATTAAATTTAAGGTAAATTTAGGAATAAATGACAAACACAAATATTGACCCAAATACCTGTATATGGAAACCTCCTATGAAACGAAAAGTGGAAGATCGTGTGGAAATGATGAAGTTCCCTTGTAGGTATCCAGATAAACCAAAAACATCGGAAAATTGTGTACCTTGTTTAATGGGTGATTTATTTGCTATGAATTATACAAATATGATGTCGCTTAAACAACAACAGGGTATGAATGAGGAAATAATGACATTTTTACGAAATATGACCTCAGATGGCTACGATAATTTCAAATAAAGGAGTGATAGTACTAATAACATTATTTCAATGTCCTCTATGCCATGATAAACTAAATAATCAACTTAATTTGAACAACATTGATTTTAGTTGTTCAGGGTGTGGATTTTCTTCCAAAGTATATAACACCAAATCTGTTGAAAAAGCATATCAACAATTAATTACAAATCAAACATCTCCATCCAAAAATCAAGAAAAATTAACAAAAGGCTTCAAAATAAAAAAACATAAAAAAGAAACCTATGAATTTGATACGAGTCAACTTGAAGATGATAATCTAATTTTATTGAATAACAAAAAAGCAATGGAAAAGATTGAGACCCAACATTTATCCAACCCTCTTCTGTCAATCTCTCAAGATAATAAATTTCAATTAGTCTATTATGAAAAATTTGATCAATCACTACCACCAGAAGGTAAATATCTTCAAGATATAGTCTCATCACAACAAATTTTAGAAAATTTCCATCATAAAGGTATTGTTCAGTTATTCAAATTTCAAGAAATAGCTTTTGAAAGGATATACAATAAGGAAAATGTCATTATAACTGCACCTACTGGAATTGGAAAGACAGAAGCCTTTTTATTGCCAATTTTAATACAAATAATTGAAAATAAAAAAAATACATCATATCAAGGTCCACATGCAATTTTAGTTTATCCTACAAAAGCCTTGACAAAAGATCAGGAGGATAAAATAAAGCAATACTGTTATCAATTAGATATTACAATACAAACATATGATGGTGATACACCAGCTGAAATTAGAAAACTGTTCTACGACCATCCTCCTGATATAATATTAACCAATCCAGATATGATCCATTATCATTTGAAAAATATCAAATTCCAATCTTTGATAAATAGGGTTAAAATTCTTGTTATTGATGAAATTCATCTTTGTATAGGAAGTTTTGGTACTAACATTCTTTGGATATTAAGAAGAATCAAGAGATTTTCTCCAGAAATACAATTTGTAGGGGCATCAGCCACAATTTCAAATGCAAATAACTTTGCTATTTCATTATTTGATAAAGAAACCACACTAATATCGGTAGATGATGCAAGAAAATCAGAGTTACATATGTTAATGATTTATCCAATTACAATGTCTAATTTATCAACTATCATAAATATTACAAAAAATTTTGTTGATAATTCGATTAAATGTTTAGTATTTGGAAATGGTCATCGTTCTGCAGAAGTATTAAATATTTTATTACAGGATAAAGATATCAAATCAAACATACACAGAGCGGGACTATCAGTACAGCATAGGAAAATTGTTGAGAAGAAATTTAAATCAAATCAACTAGAAGCTCTAGTTTCAACACCAACATTAGAATTGGGCATGGATATTGGAGATATCGATGCGGTAATTTCGATGTTAACCGGAATAACAAGTTTTACACAAAGAATTGGAAGAGCTGGAAGAAAGGGTCAAGAAAGTTATGCTACACTTGTATTCAGAGGAGATGATCCAATTTCCGCTTATTATGCCCGATATCCTGAAGAATACTTTTCAGATATCCCTCCAGCATATGTAGAAGAAAACAATCCAATTATTAGAAATTATCAAACCAAATTCATGTTACTTGATATGCCTTTAACCAAAGAGGAGGGAATAAAATACCAAGATGCATTATCAGAATTATTTGATAAAGATGAATTAATATCAAATAACCGAACTATTAGATTAAAAAACCCAGACAAAACGAGAAAAGAAATTTCAAACTATTCAATTAGAGGAATTGGAAAATCTGTATCAATTTGGCATTTAAAGAAAGAAATAGGAAAGCGAAATCAACCATTAGCAATTAGAGAATTGCATCCTGGTGCAATATATCTAAATGCAGGGAAAGCGTATAAGGTTAAGAAGTACTCAAATATCACACAAACTGCAGAAGTGAGCTCTATTTTGAGTAAAAATCAAAAAACACAAGCACTCAGATATATTACACCCACAATAATTGAGGTATTTCAAGAAAATAATATAAATGGAATTGCTTCTGCATATTGCAAATTACAACTAGAAGAAACTGTTACGGGTTACATAAAACAAAATATTTTCAATAATGAATTAATTGGTACATATAATCTTGAAATACCTGTAACTTATACTTTCCAAACTGTTGGATTCTTAATTTCTTTACCTCAACCAGAAGATATTATTTCAGATGTATTTGACTTTGAAAAAGAAAATACATTAGGAGGTTCATTTCATGCAATAGAACATGTATTGATAGAGTCAGCAAATTCAATTACTGGAGGGGGAGCAAATGAAATTGGCGGAATATCAATGGGTGATTCAGGATTAATTTTTGTTTATGATGGAGCAGAAGGAGGTTCAGGATTATCAAAATTACTTTATAATGATTTAAACAAAGGATTACTTAGATCTTTAAAAATAATGAACGAGTGTCCCTGTAAGAGGATAGATGGATGCCCAAGATGTACTTACTCATACCAATGTGGAAATAACAATCAACCACTAAATAGATTAGGAGCAATAGAAGTATTAAATAAATATGGAAAAGAAAATACAGAATTACAATACAATTTCGAAGGTTATCCGTCATATGTAATTGATCCAACATACCGTCCATTTTAAGAAAACTCAATTTGAATAATTTTTAGTATAATAAAAGTAGTTCATCATTTGATTATAAAAAGGAAAAATGATCACACAAAATCAACAATAAGAAAATTTTGCTAACATAGAAACGTTACTTTGAAAACTAACTTGAAAATAAGAGAAATATTCAATGAAAATTGTTGTTATACTAGGATTACCTTTATCCGGAAAATCGACTCATGCGAGGCTAGTCAATGATGACCCTAAATTCGACATTCCTTTGATAGAAACAGGAAAATTTGTTTACAAAGAGGTTGAGGAACGAGGTTTAGTGGCAATTCCTGAAAATATTGTTAAAGTTGCTAGTGAGTGCAAAGCGAAATCAGACGCTTATTTTACTGAAAAAGCCATGGAATTTGTTCTTGAAAACCACAAAAATAAGTCAATTATTTTCATCTCTGGTGTAAAAGCACGTAGTGAAGTAAAATTCCTCAAAGACAAAATGGGTGATGAAAATATCATACTTATTTCATTTCATGCTTCAATTCAAACTAGACATGACAGATTACTCAATGAAGATAGAAAAGAAGAATCAAGTAAACAAGATGGTAAATCGACAGAAGATTTAGCCATGGCAAGTGATATTTCTAGATTTAATTTAAGAGATAATAAAGAGTTAGGATATGGATTAGGTGAATTAATGGCATTAGCCGATTTTGTAATAAATACCGAAGACAAAAGATGGCCTCATCATACCTTTGAAAATACAATGACTCAATTTAAGATCATCTTAACAAAATTGACAGAATAGGTAATTATATTGAATTCGAGAGTGGGGATATATTCAGATTTAGATTTGTACTTAGATTTAATTAGATTACGACCTAGAAATGAAGATATTGATAAAAAGTTCCATCAAGATCGCTTAACAGATATAATAATAGCTTTGCTGATATTTTCTTTAGCAATGTGGTTCAGATTATATATTAGACATTTACTAATCCCTTGTGCAAAAGAACTTGGTTGTCAAGAAGATTTAAGCTTTAACTATCAAATTACAGAAAACGATCCACTTGGACTAAGTGTTTTTTTTGGTGTTCCCACAGGGACGTATCTTCAATCTGAAGGTTATAATGATTTCCATCATTATTATCTCGATTATGTAAACGCGTTTGTTGATGGTTGGAATCCATATTCAGGACATATACAAGAAGATGATGTGTTAAATGCTTATGTGTATGGACCTTTTTACATTTATATTATATCTTTAGGATCATTGATGTTTGGATTAGATGCATATGATTCAATAATGTATGGTAATATAATTACAGATGCTTTAACATTTGTGATGGTTTATATTTTAGGAAAAAAAGTTACTGGAAGCATTAACTCTATGATTTTAAGTATAATTGGTTCAATTTCCCCTATCACTATTTTCTTTGGAACAATCAGATTGTTGAATTCGCCACAAATGAATTTAATTTTTCTTATCGCAATTTATTTCTATATTGAGCATAAAGATACAAGAACGGTATTATTTATGGCAATAGCAACCCTTACTAAACAATTCCCTTTATTTTTTATGATGCCATTGGGATTATGGTTTATACGAAGATATGGCTTTTTTAAAGCTACTAATTTCGTTTTAAAATTTTTTGTATTCAGTATTATTCTATCTCTTCCATGGATATTATATACACCTGATGCATATATTTCAAAACTATTTCTAGCTAGGGGAGGAAAAAATGGTATATATTGTGCAGGAGGAGGAGAAACAACGAATTTAGTTCATTCATTTCTATCTCCAGAAATATGTCAACAATATGGAGAAGGTGGAAATAATTTAATTCCAAATCAAGAACTTTCAAGCACAATTATTTGGATAAATTTCCTTGTTAACTCACATATCTTGTTCTATGTCTGTATTTCAATATTATCATTTGTCGGATTTACTGCTTACGATTATTTTGAAAATAAACCCAGATTGTATTATGTTTTTATTACAGCATTTTTCTTCATTGTTCATGGAACAGTAGCCAGAGGTATTTTTAAGTATTATTTAACTTTTCTTACACCATTATTTTTACTATCAATTATGTATGGAAATCCAGATGAATCATTAAACATTAATATTGGAAAAGGATTATCTTCAACTTTCTCTCAGTGGATAGATCCAAAAAATAGAATAGGCCCTGCAACCATTAAATATTGGTCAGTTATTCTGATTCTCATATCTATCATTGCAATAACATTTAAATTCATTAGTTACCTAATTTCTTTATTTGCCCCAACTGTAATTGGATTTTGGTGGGTAATTTTAATTCCATTCATTTTTATTGCATTAATTAAACCAGGATATCATCAGAAAAATCAAAAAAATACCGTATTAACAAATAAAAATGATATGATAAAAGTAGCAATATCTAATTTAGTAGCAATCCTCATAATTTTAGGGATTATTAAATTATTTGATGAAAAGGTGTTATGGTTTTCAAAGGATAAGAACCTTGAAATGAATACTATTTATTTGTACACTTCGATATTCCTTATTTTATTAGCATCGCTAAATTTCTTAAACAAATTCTTCCTGAAAAAATCAAAATTTATACCAATAATAACGTACAAACCTTCAAGAGTATTATCTGATGTCATTCTTACATTTGTCGGTTTAATGTTATTCTTCTTTTTCAATCGAGAAATCTTTCTTATCCAAAAAAGACAGGCATCTGGTTTTGTTTTGTTATTTGGAATATTATTTTGTGGAATGTTAGGAGAAGAAGTATGGCAAAGTGCAATAAAAGTTCCAAAAGAAGTGAGGCAGAGAGTAAAGGAATTTAAACTTATAAGAGATACATCAAACAAATCAAAAATTTAAAGTTGATAAGATGTCACTCAGATCAAATACATATAATTCAACCTCTAAATCAAAGAATGCTGAAAAGAAAAAAGAAGAAGTTAAAGGACCAACTATGAATCTCTTCCTCATCAATGTTATAATGTATATCATTACATCAATCATCGGTGGAAATTTTATCATAACAAATCCTGCACCAATATATTGGTTTGGATTTTCATATTATGTATTTCTATTTCACTTACATTTTTGGGCTCCATTTACCAGTTTATTTACACATGCATCAATTGCACACATTGGAGGAAATATGATCTTTTTATTTGTATTTGGTTTTAGATTAGAAGAAAATAATTATAGTGATAAATCAATCTATACAGCATATTTTCTAACTGGACTATCGGGAAGCTTACTAAGTATGTTGCCAATTTTACTTGCAAATCCACTCACCATTACTGTCGGTGCTTCTGCAGCAGTTTTTGGTTTATTAGGGGTAAATATCGGTATAGAAAAACGTAAAAATAATATCATTGCTCGGAATATGATATTTGCAAGTATAATTTTATTTTTGTTTTCTGTTTCTGAAAATACAAATATTTTGTCTCATTTCTTTGGATTATTATCAGGATATTTTTTGGGTAAATCAAATTATTTTGAAAGAATCGGATTGAAATCTAATTAATTTTTATCTCGTTTTCTCTTTTCAATTTTCCACCCTCATTACGTAGCCACAAAATCCATGATATAAAGAGTGCAATCAATATAAATCCAGTAATCTTTTTAACAGTAGATTGATCATCAAAGTAGTTTAAAGTAATATGTATTTTAAGATGACCATCAGAGGTAATTAATCCATCTTTAGATATTCTCAAATAAAAATCATACGTACCTGCTTTTTCAAATTGATAATTAAATGTATATCCCCCATCATCATTTTTATTAACAGTAATGATGGAATAATCAATTTTAACGTCATAATAAGAATCCTCAAACACTATATCAACTTCTATTGAATCACCCATATCAAATTGAACTTTTTGATTATCTAGTGGTACGAAAGTAATTTGATAATCTTCATACAATATCATATTAAGATTATGCCCATAATCAGCACCGTTGATTAAATGTGTAACTCCGGTAGAATGTGGCTCTACTAACCATTCTATGGACCTCATTGCGAGTTCTTGATTTTCAATTTCTCGATCAAACCAATTCTCATTTTCAATGTTATAACCCAATAATTGTCCAATATTATCAAATAATAATGAAGAGCTAAAAACTAAAACTCTACCATTTGTAGGAGTTTCATGACTCGCAAGTACAGGCAAGTTATTGACTCGAGCAACTACTTGTGTATTATCATCTTCATCGACAGAAAGTTCTGGACCAAAGTTTAAAAATTGAGTATCAGGATGAAATATATCTTGATTTTGATCCATAGATGCTATTGATGCACAATCATATGGTTTATCAGCATAAGATACTGCATCATGATCACAAGCCCAAATTGATTCACTAGCTGTTGTAATTTGTATCCCTGTACCTTCAAGAATTCCATTTATTGTTTCTTTATTAAAGCTGGAATATACTGGATTACCTTCTAATTCTAAAAATCCACCATTAACAATCAATAAGATTGCACCTCCTTGATTTTGTGAAAAATTATTTATTGCATCCAATTCAGAAGCAGAATAACTAGAATCAGGATTGGCAATAATTAAAACATTAAAATCAGATAGTAAAGCGGATGTAATCTCATTTTCATTAATTGAAATTAAATGACCATCATTCTCAAGAGTGCGAGATAAAACTGAAAACTGACCATATGGACCATGATTACCAAAGTATGATACATCTGCTTGAGATTCATTATCTTTGGAAATGTCAAATAATATATCTGCTTTTTTGTATCGAGTAACAGATGTATATGAAATATTTGCATTTGGTAACGTAACTCCAAATTCATCCGTAAAATAAATTTTCCCATAATTTTCCTCTACATGCGTTGATGTTACATGAATACCAATTGTAAATGTATTCAAACCATGATTCAATGTAGTTAGTGCTACTGAAGTTGGAATAGTAAATTCAACCCCATGAGTAACATCTGCATCAACCATTGGATAAATTGTCATGTTATTACTTGTTACAGTAAAAATTGGTAAGTTTTTTGTAATTCCAGATAATTGGTTTCGGTAAATATAATTATTATCCTGTATTATACGGGGATTCATAGATATTTGATTTTTATCACTTTCCTGTATTAGTTTTCCTAAAATATCATATGCCTTTACAAAATTAACTAATCCTCTACCTTGTGCCTCAATTGCAATAGGGTTATCTGAACTATATAGCAATGTGGCACTTGATAACAACGATTCTCGAATTTGTAAAACGTTTGCCTCTGGATATTGTTCCAATAATAATGCAACACCTCCAGAAACATGAGGAGTTGCCATTGAAGTACCTGATAAAATCGTTGGTTTTGAGGTCTCTAACTCAACAGATATTATTTGAGCTCCAGGTGCAACAATATCTGGACCTGGATATCCATTTGTTTTTGGTCCTATACCAGTGTATGTCCAAGTCTCATCAACCCCATTTCCATGATAGGAAGCTCCAACTGAAATTACACCTCCAATTGCGGATGGAATTCCAATACCAGAACCAATTGGTCCTGTATTTCCAGCTGCAGAAATAACTATTTTACCATTATTTAGTGCAGCATCAATTATATCATTATGTGGGTCTTCAGATCCCTCATAAATCGCAGTACTTAGTGATAAAGAAATTATGTTAGCAGGAGAATTTATTGCCCTATCAATCCCTTCAATAACCCAAATATTCTCTCCATAACCATTTTCATCTAAGACACGTATAGATCTGATTGTAGATTCTGGTGCCATACCCATACTATCTGTTTGAACAATTTCACCATCTAGTTGGTAAAGACCATTACCTGAAGAAATCGAAGAAACATGTGTGCCGTGTCCATCTTCATCTTCTGCTCCTTTATCTTCTAATGCAGTTACTACTTCAGTAATAACTCTTGTATCAAAAGATGGTGAATCAGAATCAACACCACTATCAATTATAGCGATTTCAATTCCCGCGCCAGTAAGTCCATATTGATCTCTAATTTGCTGAACACCAATGATAGATGAAGTTTCACCTAAAGTAATTCCTTGAGAAACCTTATCACGAAGTATTACGGCATTTTCATGATAAAATGGCTGACTATCAATCACATATTTTAAATTGGTTCTTGATATTTCATAAGAATCTATTGATTTAATTGAAAATGCAGGAACAGAAGAAAATACATATAGAATACGTGCTGAATCAAAGGAAGACAATATCAAATCTCGAGATTGAAAATCATTAAACCAAAGAATTCTATCCTTTGGACCATCAGATATATGTAATTGATGGATACCGATTGAATTTGTAATTTTAATATTAGGTGAATCAACCACTTTAGTTATATTATTTTGTTGAGATGTATTATTATTTGTATCAAAAAATAGAGTACTGGGCATAAATACAAGTGAAAAGATAATAATTATTGATATAACCTTAGATACTTTAAAGAAGCTCACAAAACAAGTGAAGGATTTTATATTTTTAAATTCTCTTTCTGATAAACTAAAGATTGTGAAATTAACGTATATATATTTCTAAATTAAATCTATATTCTCATTTTATATTAGATTATGATAAAAATAAAAAATCAGAAATTAATTTATATCTAAATAAATCCTCTAAATATATATCGAATAGTTTAGAATATATATTGTTTTAATTCAAATGTGGAAGTTGGTTCTAAAGATATTCTCAACCAAAAAGAAAAGGTAAAAGAAATTTTAGAAAAATATAGAAATGCTGGAGATATTTCTATACAAGCAAAAAAATTAGCACAAAAAATTTGTAAACCAGGTGCTTCTGTTTATACAATCTCAGAACAAATTGAAGATTATATCCGCAAAAAGGGAGCAAAACCAGCTTTTCCAATAAATATGTCAATTAATACAGAAGCAGCACATTATTCTGCAGAAATACTGGATCAAAGAATTATTCCAGAAAACTCTATCATTAAAATAGACTTAGGTGCAGAAATCGATGGATACTTAGTAGATACAGCCATCACAATTAATTTTAACCCAGAGTTAAATGATTTATCAACAATAAGTGAAACTGCTTTAGAAAACGCAATTAAATCAGTAAAAAGTGGAGTAAAGGTTTACACGATAGGAAAGATAATTGAAAAAACAATAACTGATGCTGGATATCAACCCATTAGAAATTTATCAGGACATCAAATTAAGAGATATGAACTTCATGCAGGAATTACAATCCCTAATTGTGGACCTAAATATTTCGGTGATAATTCAGAAAAATTTCAAGCTGGGAAAATATATGCGATTGAACCATTTGCCTCAAACGGAAAGGGATGGATAAAAAATGGAAAAACAACCAATATTTTTCGTATTATCAACAAACCAAACAAGAAACAAAAGGATTTAATCCCAATTTACAATGAATTCAAAAATAAAGTAGGTGTTCTTCCTTTTTCCCCAAGACATTTACATGAAAAAAATTCAGGTCTTAAGGGTAAAAAATTAATCACTGAAAATATAAGAAAATTAAAAAATGCAAATATAATTACAGGATATCCTGTTTTAATAGAACAAAAAGAAAATTCTATGGTTTCACAACATGAGCATACAGTTCGAGTTACAAATGAAGGCTGTGAAGTATTAACTAGTACTAATCTATAATTCAGGCATTGTTTGGAATATACCAAATAACTCTGCAAATTTTTCTATAAAATATTCATCTTGAGATACAAAGGCATATGGTACTTTTTCATCTAGTTTCTTTGCTAGAATTACTTCTTCTCTATCTCTTGTAGCCATAATCATATCTATATCTCTGCGATATCTATTTCGATCCAATTTTCTTAGAGAGACTGAAACTCCAGCTTCCTTAAATGCATTTATTATAGCCTCATCATCCTTTGTAATTAAATCAGGATCAACAATAATCCTAACTGTTGCTCTGGCAAATGAAGGAATTAATTTTTTATCCAACCAAGTTATTGTAGGGGCAACAATTGTTACATTAGATTTTGTTCTACTCAATAATCCATTTAAATTAGCAATTATTGCCTCTTTGGAACTATCAAAATATGATAAATCAATTGTATTTGGCTCTAACTTGATTGCACCACTAGATAGTTCATTAAGTAATGACATCGAACCTGCAGCTTGATCTAATGTCTCCTCAATTACACTAGGAATTGATTGTAATTCAGAAGATATTGAAGATTTACCTACATTTGTCACTTCATTCATATTTTGCTTAAATAAACTATGATTTTCATTTGATTTCGATTTATGTGTTGAGTTTAACTCTGTTAATTGCTGTTTCCAAGTATCTAATTGTGTAGAAATCTGGGTAATAATTTCAGAATTAAAAGATTCAGATGAAGAAGAAATCAATTCGGTCAATTTTGATTCAATTTCCTTAAATTCAGTACTAATTGAGGTCAAATTACCAGTGATCTCTTTATTTTCACTTTCTACTGCAGAAACAATATCATTTACAGGATTTAGTATATCAGATCTAACTGTTTCGATTGTATTAATTACAGTGTTATCGATATTACTTTTCGCATGGTCTAATGATCCAGTTATTTCTCCTTGAAGATTTGCCATCTGAATTCCAACTTGATCAAATGTATCCAAAATAAAATCAGAATTAGATTCATTCAACTCATTTAATTTGGTTGAAATATTTGTTTCACAATCATTAATAATTTGATCTCGTTTTGACATATTTTCAGATTGGATTGTTGATAACTGATTTGTTAAGTTTTCACTTATTCCAGACACTGCAGAGGAAATCTCATTTAATTCATTTTGAATATCTGATTTTAAGATTGAAAGACTGTCGGTTTCGGTTTGTGAATCATAATAACCTTCAATTGAATTTTTTAAACCGTTTCGAGTCTCCTCAATAAAATTAAGGAAATTTTGTGATAAATTAGATACTTCTGATTCTATATTTGATAAAACACTTCCAACATTATCATTTAAATTATTCTTTGTATTTGATAATACTTCAACAGCTTGATCTGTGGTTTCATTTACCTGATTACTGGTAATATCAACATTTGATTTCTGTAAGACAACAGAATCTTGTACTGATTTATTAATATTTGAAAATGTTTCTTCCTTGATATTTCTCAAGTTGCTGACAAATTCCTCTAGTTTACTATCAACTTCTGCCAACTTATTACTACTGTTTGATTCTAGTTGACTAATATTTTCATTTGTATTTACCTCAATTTCATTATATTTTGAAGCTAAATTATCAGAGATCGAATTATTTGTCTTCTCTATTGATTGACTTAAACTCTCATCAGCTTTTGATTTCACATTCGTTAGTGATGATTTAATGTTGTTTGTAAATTCACCACCTTGATTGATTTGTCTTTCAAATAAATCCATTAATGCTTTTTTAAAGTCTTCAACAATTTCTTTGGAAGTAGTTTTATTCCCATCAATTCCTGATTTTAATGTATTTAGAGTTTCATCTAAAACAGTTGATAATGACTCATTCAATTGGGAATTAGATTGATCTAAAGAAGAGATCAATTCAATATTTGATTTAATTAAACGATTCTCTTCCTCCATATCTTCATTTCCAGTGGCTGCTGATTTTGCTTTTAACACCAAAGAGTCCATAGGTTGATCGAATTTTGATGCTAATTCCGAATTTAGATGAGAATTTATCTTATCAAATATTTCATCAACATGAGCAGTTATACCATCGATAAAACCAGTTCTATTCCCTGATAATCCCTTTGTAAATTCATCAGTTACTATCGCAGTTTCTTTACTGTGTTTGGAAATTAATTCTTCCAAAGATACAAGCTCATCTTGAATTATTTTATTAAAGTCACTTAATAACTCATTTTTTATATCCTCAGTATCTTCAATTGATGTTCTAAAATGATTATTAATCTCAGATTCAAATCTTTCAAAATCACCACGTAAGCGAGCAGATTTTTCATAAAACTCATCTTGAACTTCTTTTTTCTTCCAATTTTTATTTCCTGGAGAGAAGTTATCCTCGATATATACAAAAATATCTCTCATATTATCCATATTTCTATTGTAATCCCTTCTAAAATTCTCCATCCTATCAGTTTGATCGATAAACATATTTTCTATATTTTGGGGAACTTCATCTCGTAATCCTTGGGTTTTATCATGGAATTCATCATGGAATTTCTTAAATTCAGAATTTAAACGTTCATTGTATCTTTCCAATTCATGATTCATGGTATCAAAGTTTTCCTTAATCTGATTGGATAGATCCGAAATTAATTTTTTATTAGTTTCAGCTAATTCAGTCTCGGATAGTTGAATCAAGTCATCCCTTGCAGCCTTGGATGAATTTAGAATTGAATCAATTTCCGTAGTAATTTCATTTAATTGAGTTTCTTGGATGGTTTTTATCTTTTCAGATTCTTCCTTAAATGATGAAATAGCTGTATTAAATTCATCAGTATATTTTTCGTGAATTGAATTAATATGTTGATTTATTGCATCAACAAAAGAATCAAAGGAATTATCAATTGAAGAAGAAAATGTCGTTAATTTAGATTCTAAAGATCCAGATATACCATCAACTTCAGTCTTATTTTGTGTTAAAAATTCGCTAATACTATTATCTGAATTTTGGATTAAGATATTAATATCCTCATTGACTAAGTTGTGTAATTGAATTAAGTCATCTGCTAATTTAGTTTTTACACCATCTAAAAATGTACTAATAAATTGCTTCATTTCATTAATGGATGTAATAATATTAGAAACATTTTCATTTGTAGAACCTTTCAAATCCATTGTAAATGCATTTAAAGATGATTCTATTTCATTAAAACGGCCAGTTAGTGTAGTACTAACCTCGTCGGTAAAACTTTTTAAATCAACTTCTAATTTTTCTTGATTTTTATTGAGTTCTGAAAGAAGATTGGTTTTTACTGAAAGAAGTTTCTCAGATGTATCTAATAAAACACCACTCAAATTCGTTACTACTTCATTTTTTACCGTCTGTAGTGTTCCATTAAATTCATTTTCAAGAGTAGATACCCTATCCTTTTGTGAATTTTGTAAGTTATCAACAAATCCAGATGAACTATCAATTGTTTGTGATTTAATTTGAGAAAGAGTATTAATTGAAGTATCTATTTTTGTAGTGAATGAATCAACAAATCCTGATCCTAAACCAGTATATTTCTCAATTGTACCATTGAATTCTTGAACCGATCTATCAATAGTATTCTTTTCATTATCTTCTTGCTCACTTCTAATCTTAGTAAATACTCCCTGAATTTCACCTTGAATAGATGATATAATAGATTCGGATTTTCCTGTAGTTTCTTGTGCATTTGTTTCTAACTGCATATTCAATGCTGAAATTCGACCAGTCAACATAAATCCGATTTCTTCGGTAAATTCATCCAATTCAGCTTTAATTGATGTAACTGCTTCTTCTATGGCAATTCTATGAGATTCAGTTTTTTCTTGAATATTAGATATCCCTGAAGATGATATATCATTTAATTTGGACGATAAATTGATAAGGTCTGTTGATACTTTTTTTATGGGATCTGATATCATTAACTTCATTTTACCGGAAGATTGATCCAAAGTTCCATTGAGAGTATTGCTAAAAGAAGAATGTAATTCATCTAATTTTGAATTAAAACCAGTTTCAAAAGCTTCAATCTCTGTAACAATCTGGTTTGTCCCTTTGAGAACATTATCAATAACGTTATTATTATTGGTATCAATATTCTGTTGTGTTGATTCCCAAATATCGGAGACTTTTTTGCTCAGACTATTTAATTTCTCACTTAAATTTTTACTAACTCCCGCGGATATTGATATTTCAGGAGACAAGGCCAAATATAAGTGAGATTCATTAGTTTTACCTTTTATCTTTTTTATAAAATTTTTACTAACAAGACTTTCCAAGGATGAATTTACAACCTCATAATCTAAACCAGTGTAAGAACAAATTTGACCCTTAGTTCTAAAGCTAAAACCAACAATCACCTCATATACTTTTAGTTCATTTTCTTCCATCCCAATTTTTTCTAATACATTAGTTATATTTGACATAATCTTACTCCTTATCCATTAACTTGACCTTTTTCTCATAGTCCTTCAATGAGACATTTACAGTCTCTAAATGTTTGTCTACCGCGGATTTATATACCTTTGAACTCTCTTCAATATTATTGGAAAGATCTTTTGTTATATTAGATGACATTTCTTTCAATTGGCTATGGGCGTTATCCAAGTTTGTTTGAACTTTATTTACGTGATTTTCACTACCACCTTTCAAATCTGCTAAAAATTGACCAATTGTTTCCGAATTAGACGATAATAATTTATCAATATCATCCTTCAAAGATCCATTTGATTCTATTACATTAGCTCTTGAAGCTTGAATTTGAGAATCTAATTGTTTTAAAGAGTTTTCCAAATGCATTTCTTGCTCTGCATTTAAACCTTGAAGTTCACTAATTATTTTTTGACGTTCTTGATCCAAAGTAACTTTTAATTCATCAAATGATTCATTAGATTTTTTCAAATGAATATCCAAAATTGATTTTAACTGAACTTCATAGTCTTCCTGAATTTGAGTAATCGCTTCAAACATTTTACCCTCATAACGATGAATAAGGTCTTGAGTTACCCCTACTTCGGTCGCAAAATTAGCATCAATACCTTGAGTTAACCTATTAAGATTTTCCTCTAATCGAGATAAGGTATCTTTTATCACACCATTAATCCCCTCCTTTGTCATTGTGATACCCATGTATACTTTTTCAACTTGAGTATTTATCTCACTTTTAAATTCTCCTTGAAGATTTGTTAAAGCAAAAGCGATATTGTCTTTTTGTAATCGTAATTCTTGATGTAATTGTTCATTTACATCTTTTGAATGAGATCGTAGTATCTCTATTGGTTTATCTGTAGTTAGTTTGGTGATATCACCAACTCTTTCAACAACTTGAACTAATTGTCTAGTATTTTCTTTAGTAAGATCAACAATATTTGAAAGTGTAGCATCCAATGACCCTACAAGTTTTAATTCATTATCTTCAGCTAATTGATGGGCATATCCTTTAAAACTATTTAGTTGACCATCAAGAGACTCTTTTAAACTTTGAATTTTGTCAAAATTAAATGATTGATGATGATTTAAGATATTATTGAATTCAGAATTTATTTCTTCAATAATTTTTTTAGTTTGGTCAGTAAAGGATGATATTATTTCTTTATCTTTTTTACTGTATTTGTTATTTTCATCTTTCAAAATATTTCCTAATTCTTTAAATTCCTTCTCAATTAGCTTTTGATTGGAATTTATCAGTTCAATTATTTTATGTAATTTATCGTTCTCAGCCATTTTAACCACTCATTATTAATTCTTCAAAATACTTGTTATGATGTTCATAACCTTTTAAAATTTCTAAAGCACTTGCTTTTACTTTCTTTGCTTGATTCAATTCATTAGCATTTTCATAAGCACGAATAGATTTTGTTAGCATAGATCTAATTGCGTAGTGAAAGATTGGAACTTCTGTATGTTCAGCTTGTCTGAAATATCGCAATCCAGCCTCTCTAAAATTAGAAACTGACCTCCATTCAATTCCTGCTTTTCTGAAGAATTCACCTGCTTTTTGAAATGATTGAGCTGCAAAGTATTCTTGATTTGCTTTTGCAAATCCTTTAGCAATAGATTCTTGTAAATCTGCTATTTTTTCATAATCCATTGTTCGTTCCAAACCAATAGTAGCTAACTCTAATAGATCCCATGCTGTTTTAAATAAGGATCCTTCCAATGCTGCTTTTGTTGCCTCTGCCAATTGACCAGAAAGTTCAAACAATAAACTAGTTTCTTTTATACTTCTAAAGTTTTTAGAGACAATTTTTACATCTCTAACAGATGGCATTTGACCAATTTCTGCTTGCTCCCGAATTCTATTTAATAGAATGATGATTTCAGTTCTAGGGTCAATTGGTTTAAAAACATGAGATACTAATTCCCATAATGCCATTGATTCAAAGATTACATAACCATCCTGTGATATGTTTAATAGGATATTGTTCCTTAATTCCTCAATAATAGCTTTATCAAAATGTTCGATTAATTCATCATATATGAAGTAATTTTTCTCACTAATACTAAGATATCGTAACAAATCTACTTCTTGATCAGTAAAACCAAGAGTCTGTGCAATCACTTCATCATTCAAAATATTAGGATCAAACTCCTTTGATAAAATCAATTGTCGTAACGCAAGATCAAATGGAAAACGTGTCGATGCCTGAACTACTTGTTCTCGATCGGATTTTACTAATTTCCCTCTTCTTCTTACCATCAATTCAGCTTCAGTAAAATCAAATTGATTTAATTTTAAATGTAGAACATTAGATTCTTTTAAATTCAAATGTTCATTTAATAATAAATTTCCTGAAGTGACGAATAATATATTGCTGTTGTGGTCTTTCAAATATTTTGCTATAAGAGGGAAAATTTGTAATAAACTAAAATATTCAAAATTAACAATACGATCTAAGTCATCTAAAAATATTGCATTCCGATATTTTGATTCTTTCATCTTTTTATCAATAACATCTAAATCTTTAATGAAATCCAAATACATTGAGTTTAATTTATCTGAAGACACTTCATAGCCTGTTGACTCAACTGGAATAACTTTGTCCATTGAATATTTCATCTTTCTTTGTAGAAAAGAACGCCATTCAGGGGCCATTTCA